>JAISWP010000206.1 GCA_031271065.1 Synergistaceae bacterium | reverse complement strand
CTCGGCCCGTTCAGGTCCGCCTTCGCTGACGAGAAGGTCCACCATCCTGCTGCCCGGCGCCATAGCCGGCGCGGCGGGATTCTGAGCTATGACCGTCCCGGGCTGTTTGAGCCGGTCGGCCACCCTGATCACGGCTCCGAGTTTGAAACCCTTCGAATCGAGCTCCTGAACGGCCGCGGCGAACTCCTTCCCGCGGACGTCGGGAATAGGGGCCCTCGGAAGCCCCCTGCTGACCCTAAGCGTCACCACCATGCCCAAAACGGCCTTTTTACCCGGCGATATGCTCTGCCAGAATACCGTGCCCTCCGGATAGTTGGAATCAGGCTGATCCGCGACCTCCGCGTCAAGCCCGATGTCACTCAGCCGCTGCACCGCTTCCTCGGACTGGAGCCCGACGAGGGACGGAACGACCGTCCCAGCATTGTCTCCGAAGACAATCCTGAGAGCTATAAAGCTGGAAATGGCGAGTATCACCAGTGCAATCAGAATTCCCCACCGAAATAGCCTGTTCAATCTTTCTTCCCCCTAATGGACGGAGCCACACTATTTTTTTTCTTCAATATAACTATATAAAACCCATCCATCCACGGTGATTCCGGTAATATTACAGTCCCATACGGTTTTCCCCTTCGAAAGGCCGGGGACTTTGCTTTCAGGGGCATCTCCGCCATATCCTGCCTCAAAGCCATCACGGAACCGGCCACGTTCTCATTTTCGCCGCGAAAAACGCTGCATGTGCAGTATATTATAATACCACCAGGGGATATAATATCGCACGCCCTGCTCAGCAATAATTTCTGCAGTTCGGCCATGCGTTCGACGTTCGCGGGGCTGATTTTCCACTTGCCGTCGGGGTGTCTGCCCCAGGTGCCGCTTCCGGAACAGGGAGCGTCCAGCAGTATGGCGGAGGGAGCTGACGAAGGAACAAGGGAGAGCGCGTCTCCGCAGACCGTCCTGAAACGTTCCCCCGATATACCGAGACGGCCGAACTCGCGCTCCGCCGACCTCAGCTTGGGGGCGGACGTGTCCCAGCCCTCCGCGGAGGCGCCGGGACAGAAGGACAGGATATGACCCGCCTTCACTCCCCTGCCCATGCACATATCCAGCAGAGCGCCTCCGCGCCAGTATTCCAGCAGACTCTCGGACACTATCATGGACGACTCCGTCTGAGGCGTAACCTGCCCTGTGCCGTAACCCGGCAGCTCGGGAGGATAGGGGTTGGAATCGAGAAGTATTCCGGCCTTGGCCGTCTCGGACAGAGCCGCGCCGGGCCAGTGGGAGGACGCCCACTCGTTCCTGTCCGTCCCCGGAGACGCTCTGAGAGCGGTGAAGGTATTCGCCGTGGTAAGGCCGATCAGTCTTTTGGCGTCCTTCATTCCCCATTCGCGGGCCCAGGCGGAGGCGACCCACCCGGGAACTCCGAAGCCGAGGGCCTGGTCCCGCAGCTCCGCCGAATTTCTCAGCTTCTCGACGTACGGCGGGGCGGACTCCATGACACTGTGCAGGACAGCGTTGACTAAAGAAGCGTCGCCGGAGGAACCGGGGGAATTTTTCGTCATCTGTACCAGCGCGTTGACGAGCACTCCGGGTTTGAAGTGCTGGAGCTCCAGCACGCCCGCGATACCGGCCTCCAGAGAGAGCAGAGTATCCGAACCGAGCGAGGATACGGGCCTGCGGCAGTATCTGCCCAAAAGATGCCTCCAGAGCCCCCTTCTCCGCAGAGTGATATAGACTAAAGACGCGGCGAGCTTTCTCTCGGCGGGCTCTATGTCACGCTGCGCACGCCTCAGAGATTCGGAGGCGAACATGCCGCGCTCCACATCGACCAAAACCTTGAGAGCCCCTTCGATTCCCCTCATGCGCACATCCCCCGTCGCGAAGCGCCCCGCAGCGGCCTCAAAAAAATCAGGGTGACGCGTCTTTCGCCACCCTTTAGTCTACCTAAGGTTTCGATTATAAACAAGGGTCAGTTTCTCCTGCCTCGCGATCTGAGGACCAGGTACGCCAGCTGCATCACAGCCATCAGCGTGGCGGCCACGTAGGTCAGAGCGGCGGCGGAGAGCACGCTTTTGGCCCCTCTTATCTCGGACTGGGAGAGAATCCCTGTGCCGGAAAGCAGTTTGAGCGCCCGGTCCGAGGCGTCGAACTCCACCGGGAGGGTCACGAGCTGAAAGACCACAGCGCAGGAGAAGAGCACTATGCCCAGTTTGACTAAGGGCGCCAGGCCCGCCAGTATCCCCAGGAAAAAGAACGGCATCGCTGCGCTGGAGGCGAAATTGGTCACCGGAACGAGCGAGTTCCTGAATTTCAGGGGAGCGTAACCCTCCTTGTCCTGGATGGCGTGCCCCACCTCGTGGGCCGCGACGCCTACGGCGGCGATGCTGGAACTGCTTCCGACGGAATCGGACAGCCTGAGCTTCCTGCTCCTTGGGTCATAATGGTCCGTGAAATTCCCCGAAACGCGCTCTATGGCCACGTTTCCCAATCCGAAACTGTCCAGCAGCCTCCTTGAAACGGCCTCGGCGGTGATCCCCTTCGCGGAGCGCACCGCGCCGTAGCGTTCGAAAGTGGATTTCACCTTCACCTGGGCATAGAGCGCCAGAAGAAGCGCCGGTATGATCATCATAATATACATAGGATCGAACATTGCAGGATACATTTCCATCCCTCCTTGCAATGCTATTATAGCCGATATTTCAGCAAAAGACAATATTAGTCAGTCAAAACGGGCGTCTTGCGGGCGCTTCTTTTAAGATTTATAGAACTCCGCAATCGCGCCCGCTATCCGCTCCTGCTCCTCCATAGTGAGTTCGGGGAACATCGGAAGGGCCAGGACTTCCTCCGTGAGGCGTTCGGCCTCGGGGAAACTTCCCTTTTTGTAACCGAGACAGGCAAAGCAGGGCTGCAGGTGCAGCGCCAATGGATAATAGACCCGGGAGGCGATGTTCCTCTCTGCGAGGAACTTCTGCAGTTCGTCGCGGCGGCGGGCCCGCACGACGTACTGGTGGTATGTATGCCTGTTTCCCGGAGTCTCCGAAGGAGGCGTCAGGTGTTCGGCCAGACCGTGCTCCGCGAAGAGCAGACCGTATCTCCGGGCGGCTTCGCGGCGTTCCTCGGTCCAGGTCTCGGCATGGCGCAGCCTCACCCGCAGTATCGCTGCCTGTATCGCGTCCATCCTGCTGTTGATGCCCACCTCGTCGTGGAGATACGCGGAGGCCGAGCCGTGAACCCGCAGGCGCGATACGCGCGCCGCCAGCTCCTCGGAGGCTGACGTCACCATGCCGGCGTCGCCGTAAGCCCCCAGGTTTTTCGTCGGGAAGAAGGAAAAACAGCCCAGAGTTCCCCAGGTTCCGGCGCGCGCTATCCCTCCGCCCCGCGCCCTGTGGGCTGCGAAGGCCTGGGCGCAGTCCTCCGCTATGGCGATCCCCCGCTCGGACATAGTATCTTCTATATCCTCCAGCCTGCACATCTGGCCGAACATGTGGACCGGGATGAAGGCCTTGGTGCGGCTTGTCACCGCTTCCCGCACGAGCTGCATGGAGATGCTGTACGAATCCGGCTCGACGTCCGCGAACACAGGACGGGCCCCGAGGCGGGTGATACAGCTGACCGTGGCGAAAAAACTGAAAGGCGTCGTTATCACTTCGTCGCCCGGTTTTATATCAAGGGCCATGAGCGCAAGGATCAGCGCGTCGGTGCCGGAGGCGCAGGTCACAGCGCGAGCTGTCTCGAGATAACCGGCAATTTCTTTCTCGAACTCCGCGACTTCCGGCCCCAATATAAACTGCGACGACGCGAGCACGCGCTCGACGGCTTCTTTTATTTCAGGCTCGACCCTGGCGTAGTTGCGCTTGAGGTCGAAGGATGGTACAGCGTCAAAACCTGCCATTCAAACCGCTCCTTCTGACATCATTTCTATATTAATAATTTTCACGCCGGACAGCGTTTCAGTGCCCGGTTATTCTACAATATAATGAACGAATAATGGCAGGGGGGAATTAGGTGAATTTCGAAACTGTGATGACTCTCAAAAGGATAGGCACACTGCTCATGTCCATGGCTGTAATAGTGTTCTACGGATACGCTCTCGGAGGCCTCGGAGGTTATCTCTTCGGACAGGGACGCCCTTTTACCATAGCCTGGGGGCTTTCGGGCGGTTCGGTGCTGGCATATGCCGCGCTCAGGCTCTGGCAGAGTTATCTTCGCGACGTCGATTCCGCAGCGGGACGAGACGAAGGAGACGGCGTATCTCCTCCCGAAGCTCGCTGACGCCGTGCGTCCGTTCCAGCGCGCATATCTTGGCGGCTTCCGGGCAGAGCAGGCATCTGCGAGGCTCGAACCCCAGCGCCGTCCTCTCCAGGGGGCCGGACGACGTTATGACGTCGATATCGAAGGCCCTCCCCCACTCATATCCCTCATCGACCTGCACCGCGGCCCTTTTCGCCTCGGCGGGATCTCCGGCGAACGCGGCTATCGCGGCGGCCCCTGCGCAGTTGCAAAGAAAAACCGACGCCGAAGGAGTCACGGACATCTCCGCGAACAGCAGCCCGGCCACATACCCCACAGCCTCGGCGTCTTTATCCATACGCTTTGGAAGCCCCGGCACGTTGAGCGAGACCTGAACCGCGAAATCCACGCCGCCGTGCCCGAGCATGATCCGCTGCACGAAAGCCCGCTCGTCCCGGGATGCCAGCAGGCGGCGCAAGGCTGTTCCGCCGCAGGCGGGCAGATCGCATCTCAAATAATGCCGCGCTCCCTCATGTAATTCAGCACAGCCGCCGGCAGATACGACGGCAGTTTCGACACATCCCCCGAATCCAGGACGGCCCGCGCCGCCGACGCCGAAATCGGGTCCCCCGACGCGGAGGCGGCCCGCTCGATTTCGGCGACTTCGACGCCCTCCGGGACGAGAACTTCCTTCATGGCCTCGTTGTACATATTCGTGACGGGACTCAGGGGCTCGGTCCCGACGAACCTGACGTTTATACCCAGAGCGGGGACGAAAAGGCGCAGAAAGAGGGCGAGGTCGAGGCGGGTCTGTTCCGCTGCCGCGGCGCGCTCGCTCCGGTCCTTGAGGAAATACGTCGGGAACGTCGCGTCCGACACGGCGTAGGGACCGCTTCTCAAAAGCGTCATATTGCCTATGTCCTCCGTGCCGAGACGGACCATCTCGTACCTGTCCGGGTACGAAAACCTCGACTTATCCTCCTCTGCCACTATCACATAGAAGTGATCGCATGCCTCCGAAGCGCGGTCCATCAGATAGCGGTGCCCCAGCGTGAATGGATCGCAGTTCGCCGCTATGCAGCCGATTTTTCCGTCCCCGCTGCGGCGATTTTCCGCCAGATACCGCCTGTAGGCGGAAATTCCCGGTTCCCCCGTCTCAAGAAGCGCCGCGGCGCCGGTCTCCGCTATGTTCTTGAAACCCAGAGAGGCAAATCGGGGCGCCGTGCCGGGTTTGGTGTAAAGAAAAAGCCGCGTAACCCCGCGCATCCGCGCCGTTTCCATCAGCGCGGATATCGCCATTGCCGCCAGACCGGACTCCTGGTGGACAGGGTCCACCGCGACCATGCGGATGACGTATCCGAAAAGACTCGCCGAAGCGGCGGGTTTTCCGTTCATATCCTCCACAACGGCGACCGCGTCGGCGCCCTCGTCGAAAGAGAGCCCCGCGCCCGACATGAGAGAAATTACATCGGCCCGCTCGGATGGAGTCAGGTACGGGATTACCCTCGTGCTGAAATCGAACAAAACGACCCCTCCTTGACGTAAACAACCATGACGGTGTAGATTTTACCATGAACGGGGTTTCATAACTTAGCATGACCGGCTTCGTAAATTACTAGTTTTTTACTATGAAATAGCTGTATAATTTGGATGCGGTATATATATCATAATCTTACTTGTAAGGTCGAAACGAGGTGTAATATATGGAACCACGAAAGGTCTATCTGGATAACTCGGCTACCACCCCAGTGGCCGGGGAAGTTCTTCAGGCGATGACGCCTTATTTTTCCGCGATGCACGGAAACCCGAACAGCCTGCACCAGTGGGGGCGGGAGGCCCGCAGAGCGGTGGACGAGGCCAGGGAAAACGTCGCCTCGCTGATAGGGGCCTCCAACCCGTCGGAAATAATCTTCACCGGAAACGGGAGCGCCGCCGACAACCTGGCGGTAAAGGGGACTGCGTGGGCGGACAAAAAGGGCAGAAAGCACGTCATAACGTCGTCGGTGGAACATCACGCCGTCTCGGACACGTTCAAATGGCTGGGGAAAAACGGGTATGACGTGACGTTCCTCCCGGTGGACGAATCCGGCATGGTGCATCCCGAAACCCTGAAAGACGCCCTGCGGGACGACACTCTGCTGGTGAGCGTGATGTACGCCAACAACGAAGTGGGGACGATAAACCCCATAGAGGAACTCGGGGCGATATGCCGCGAACGCGGGGTCATCTTCCATACCGACGCAGTGCAGGCGGCCGGTCACATACCGATCGACGTCTCAAAACTGCCGGTGGACATGATGACCATGTCGGCCCACAAGATGTACGGCCCCAAAGGAGTAGGGGCCCTGTATATCCGCAGGGGCATCAAGCTTGTGCCGCTCATCCACGGAGGCGGACAGGAATACGGCGTCAGTTCGGGCACGGAAAACACAGCGGGGATAGTCGGTTTCGGCGCGGCTGCCCTTCTGGCCGGACGCCTTCACGAAGAGGGAGAGAGCGCCCGCGTTTCGCGTTTACGTGATAAAATGCTGAGTGGGATAGTGGAGCGTATTCCGGACTCCTTCGTCACAGGCCACCGGATCCAGCGTCTGCCGTTTCACGGCAGCGTTTGCGTGAGGCGGATCGAGGGAGAGGGAATGCTGCTCCGCATGGATTATGCCGGCATAGGAGTTTCGAGCGGAAGCGCCTGCACGTCGGGAAGCCTCGAACCGAGCCACGTACTGCTCGCGATGGGGCTGGACCACGCCACGGCGCACGGGTCCGTGAGACTTACGCTGGGGCGGTACACGACGGAAGAGGATATCGATTACGTGCTCGAGAAATTCCCGCCGATAGTCGAGCTCCTCAGGAAGATGTCTCCGTACAAGGGAGGTTAAACGACACAGATGCAGCAGATGTACAACGAGAAAGTGATAGATTACTTCATGAACCCGCGCAACGTCGGCGGGCTGCCGGACGCAGACGGGGTGGGGGAAGTGGGAAACCCGCGCTGCGGGGACGTCATGAAGATATACCTCGACGTCGATGAAAAAGAGGTTATACGCGACGTCAGATTCGAGACGTTCGGATGCGCCGCGGCGATAGCGACGAGTTCGATGGCGACGGAAATGGTTAAGGGGCTCACTATAGACGAGGCGCTGAAGATAACCAACAGGGAAGTCGCGAACGAACTGGGCGGCCTCCCCCCGGAAAAGCTCCACTGCTCGCTTCTGGCGGAGGAGGCGCTTCGCGCGGCGGTGGCCAACTACCGGGAGCGCAGAAACGGGAACGCGGTGTCGCCTCCCTGCAGCGTATCCTGCGGGGCCTGCAGCGAATACGAGGAAGAGGAGCTTTACGTCGCGGAGACCTCGCGAGTGGCGGACTGATGCGGCGCGAAGGGGCAGGACGCATAGCGGCGGTCTGCACCTCCCCTGAAAAAGGCACTGTGAAAAAAGACGTGAAAGAGGCCGCGCTCATAGAGGAATTCGGACTGGAGGGCGATGCCCACGGAGGGTTTGCCCACAGGCAGGTGAGCCTCATAGCGCTGGAAGATATCGAGACGATGAGACAAAAGCTGCCGGGTCTTGTGCCCGGCAGCTTTGCGGAAAATCTCACCACCGAAGGGTTCGACCTGTCCGCCCTTGCCGTCGGAGACAGGCTCGAGGCCGGAGATTGTCTGCTCGAGGTGAGCCAGATAGGCAAGGAGTGCCACGCCAAGTGTCAGGTGTTCGAGCTTTCCGGAGAATGTATCATGCCTCAGAAAGGCATATTCTGCCGCGTCCTCAGAGGCGGCAGAGTCAAAAGAGGGGACGGAATAAGCCTCGCCCGGAACCGCGAATGACGGCGGAACATCATCTTCCTGGGGCGGGTTTGATTTATACCGCTCACTCCACGGATTCCTCCCGCTCGTCCCGTGACGCCGAGTCAGTGCGTCTTGCCTGACGTTTTGCCTCGCGGCGGGACGCGTCGGTGAAGTCTATATCCCCCGCCCACAGGTATCTCATCAGGGAAGCGGCGGCGGCCAGCGCCGGAGTGTCCCTCTCATCCCAGGGCAGTCCCTCGCGCGTCACGACTTGAGAGATGTCTTCCCTCGCGCGGTACAATATGCTGTCGAAGGGCTCGCGCGGACGGCTCCGCGGAATCCTCGCCCATTCTCTTCCCGTCCAGAAATAGACCTCGTAAGGACGCGTTCCCTTCCAGGCCGCGGGTACCCTCGGCTCCTTCAATATGCCCATCCTGTCCACGCGGAAACGCCAGCGGGATATCTCGCTGAAGCGCTCGCTGACTGCCATCCACCCCGCGGTCCTGCCGGGCCGCATCGGAGGATAGGGCATATACGCCAGGCGCGCCCCTCCAGGGGACTCGTCGTCTGAGGCGATATCGGGGCTCGCGTCTTTGCCCCGGACCAGATACGGGAACGATACGGTCACGGGCTCCAGCGGGAATCCGCCCGGCAGGGGAGATTTCACCGGAAGGACCGACATGGACGGGGGAGGCTCCTTTCTCTGCTGCCTCGACAGGGGCGGCGTCGGTTCGAGCCCGCTGGGAGTTCTGGAAAGAGGTCCGTAGTACGGATCGATCTCCAGCGCGATATTGACGGCGGTCTGTGCCCGGTCATAGTCGCCGAGGGCGTGATGAGCCCGGGCCAGCCAGTACCATGCGTCGGCCGAATGGGGGTTCTGTCCGGCGAAACTCCGGAGTGTATTTACGGCGCTCTCGTAACGGCCCTCCGTCACCATATTTATTCCGCTCTCCAAAGTCCGTCTCGCCTGGTCTTCGCTGGCGGCCAGCCGCGCCGCCGCCGCTTCCCGATTTGCCTCCTCGGCCCGGCGGGCGTCGTCTTTTCTTCTGGCTTCCGCGGCGGCGCGCTCCCGCGCCCTTTTAGCCTCCGCCGCCCGTCTGGCTCCGGCCGCTTCCGCCTCGGCCGCTTTTCGTTCGCGCTCCGCCTTTTCGGCTTCGCTCTCGGAGGAACCGGCGCCAGCCCCCGGGCTTTCCGGTATGCTCTCGTCCGGGGGAGAA
>JAISWP010000149.1 GCA_031271065.1 Synergistaceae bacterium | reverse complement strand
CGGATTCTGGGACACGATTGCGCCCACTTTAGTCTGCCGCCCTGCGTCATACGTGCCCTGCGTATATACATACAACAACATGTCGTTTGTGTTGAAATATTTGTACCCAATCGGAATGGAGGACGGCGTATCGGGATCGGTAGTCACGTCCGCCCCGAAGTCATCCACCGTCTCATTGGTTTCCCATCCACTGGCCCCGCTGAGTCCCCACTCGAATATCTGGCCGGTTTCAGTGTCAAAAAACGTCTCGCCCGACACGCCTTTTTTCGCCGTCCTGGCCGCCGAGTCTCCGACATACGTCACTTCCTTCCCGGCGTAGGACGTGTAGTCGTGTGGGCGCGCCACCTTCGTCTCGCCGCCGGGGATGCTGGTCATGTCGGTTATTTCCGCCGTGGCCGTGCTGCACAAATTGCAGCGGAAAGCGGCGAGTGTCGTGGCTTTGGCGGGAATTTTCTCCCCTATGGGTATATTGATTCCAGTCAGGTTGGAGTCCTTCTCGCGGGTGAGATTGCCCGTCGCCGGGTCTATCACGTCCTTGTACGCGTACCCCTGCACTAGGTACCCGTTGCCCTGCATGACGAGATTGCCGTCGCGATCGAGCGAGAAATTGCCGGCCCTCGTGTAGAGCTGCTGGGTCCCGTTGTTCACCACGAAATAACCGGAACCCTGAATAGCCATGTCGGTGGGGATGCCGGTGTTTTGAAGGCTGCCCTGAGTGTGGACCGTCTCTATGGAGCCCACCGTGACGCCCAGACCGACCTGGGCGGGGTTGACGCCGCCTATCGGTATGCTGGGATTCGGCTGGCTGGGGTTTTTTGACGTCTGATATATCATGTCGCGGAAGTGAATGACATCCCGTTTGAATCCCACGGTGTTGACGTTGGCGATATTGTTTCCCGTCACGTCGAGATATGTCTGGTGAGCTTTTACGCCGCTGACGGCCGAGTATAAAGAGCGAAGCATGTTTTTCCCTCCTGTAGTTTATTGCAATCCATTGCCGCCATTTCTTCCGCGTTTCGGATCATTCGATTCATATTTATCGCTTCAAGTTTATGAGCGTTTCGAGCATCTGGTCGGATGTGGTTATCGCCCTCGTGTTCGCCTGCAAACCTCTCTGCGACCGTATCAGATTGACGAACTCCTCCGACAGGTCGACGTTGGACATCTCGACCGAAGCGCCCTTTATCGTGCCCGCGCCATTCTCGCCCGGCGCCATAATCTTCACGGGGCCGGAGTTCGAGGATTCCTCGAAACAGGTCTTGCCGACCTTGACAAGCCCCTGAGGGTTCATGAACATGGCGAGCGCCACCTGAGCTATAGAGCGGCTCTGTCCGTTCGTATACGCGCCCGTGACGACCCCGCTGTCGGAGATGGACCAGTAATTCAGCACGCCTTGGGAATAACCGTCCTGCCACTTCAGCTTCGTGGTCGACGGGGACCCGAAACCGGTCACTCCGTCTATCGCTCCCTTGTAGGGGACGCCCATGGCGGCGGCGTACTCGCCGCCGAGGAAGTCGAGCGCGATCGGCTCGCCGGGCGCGCCGAAATTCGCTTCGACGAGGCCGGTCGGTCCGCCGCCGGACAACGCGGCGTCCCTTTCGGCGACTCCCCAGTTATTTGCCGGATCGAACGTATAAGTCCGTTTGATGAGGCCGTCGTCGCCGAACACGATCGTCCCCGCGCCCGAGCCGTAAGAGGGGACCGCCGTCCCGTTCGCGTCCGTGTAGTAAGCGTACCAGTCCCACTCCGATTCGGCGGGGACTGGAGGCACGGAGACCGTATCCGCCGGGCGATCGAACACATGACGGAACATCACCGTCATTGTATGAGGATTGCCCTCCGCGTCGTAAACCGAGAAACTGTCGTACCAATCGTACGACCCCGTCACGCTCGCGCCGAACGCGTCTATGGACGCCTGCGACGCCGTCGAGGACGCGCTCGCCGAAACATCCGTCGAATCGGAGTAGTCAAATGGACGCGCTACCTTGCCGGCGCCGGTCGGCACATTTTCCACATCCGCGATGCGGGCCGCCGCCCCGGCGTCGAGATTGCACCTGAAAACCGCAGCTTGCGTCGCGCGCTGCGGCATGACGTCCCCTATCGGTATCACGATGTCCGACAGCGCGTCCTGCCTGTTCGCTTCGTCGTATTTATATCCCTGGACGAGGTATCCGTTCCCCTGCATGACAAGGTTGCCGTCCCTGTCCAGTGAGAAATTGCCCGCCCTGGTGTAAAGTTCTTTCTGCCCGTTGTGAACCACAAAAAAGCCCTCGCCCTGTATCGCCATGTCTGTCGGTATCTCAGTGCTCTGCAGAGCGCCCTGGACGAAACAGGGCGATATAGAGGCCACGCTGACGCCCAGCCCTACGGGAGCGGGGTTTACGCCGCCGGGAGGCGAGACCGGACCGGCTTCGCTTATGATTATCTGAGATATCATGTCGGCGAACTGGATGACATCGCGCTTGAAGCCAACGGTGTTGACGTTCGCTATATTGTTTCCGGTGACGTCCAGATAGGTCTGATGACCTTTTACGCCCGTGGCGGCGGTATAGAGCGAGCGGAGCATTATTGCCGCCTCAGCTTTCGTCCTCGGCTGGAACCGTGATGGGATAGCCTACCTGTTCGACCACGCTGTACGGAATATACGTTCCGTCGGTCAGATACAGGTTCACCTCGCCGCCCACGATGTCGAGGAAGGAGACCTGTCCGGTGTTGAGCGCGCCGTCTTCGCCCGTGTAGCCGACTATGGAGCCTATGAGCGACATCGCGCTCGCGGCCGTGGTCATATTCGTGGCAGTGATAAGTTTTTCCAGGTTCTTGTTCATGTTCATCTGCTGTTCGAGACCGGAGTACGTGGCAAGCTGGGCGACAAACTCCGTGTCGTTCATGGGGTTAGTCGGGTCCTGATGCGTCAGCTGAGCCACAAGAAGTTTGAGAAAATCCTCCTTGCCCAGCGAGTCGCCGCTGTCCGTCGATTTTTTGACCGTTTCCTCGTAACTCGTCCAAGCGCCCGTCACGCCGTTTATCGAAGCCATTGCCGCAAGCCTCCCTCAATCCTATCTTCGAAAATTTCCCTTTTATCTCACGCCTCTACGCGACCCAATGAAGGAGGCCGTTTTCGAGGTCGAGGCGCGATATCCTGATATCTTCCGCTATATCGTCCCCGCCGTCCGCCCGCCACGCCCCGCGTCCTTTTTTCGGAGCGCCGGAATCGCGGCCCTTTTGGCCTTCACTATTTCTAATATCGACCGCCAGACCTGAAACATGAATACCCTGTGCCTGCAAAGAAGTTTTCAGCGAGTCAAGCTGAAACTGCACCATCTGTTTCAGCTCCTCGTTCTCCACCCTGAACAGCGCCTCCACTCCATTTGACGACGACCGCAGAGAGACGTCTATCCGTCCGAGAGCCGGAGGCTCGACCACGATGCGGGCCTCTGACGAACCGTCCCTTCTCATCAGCTCCACAATTGACGCCAGCCCGTCTCCGAATTTATTGCCGGAGCGGAGCGGGTAAACATCCGGAGCTTGCGTGAAAGGGCGGACATCCGGACGGGAGGAGGGGCGTTCGGCTTGAGCGTCGGGGAAAACCGCCGTCTGAATTGAATTATCTCCCGAATATATGTCCGCCGGGGAATCTTCGCCGCGGGACACGGTTTTTTCACCCCGCGGGACGGACGGAGCTTCGGCGTTCATCCGCTTGCCGGGTATGCCATCCAGCGCGGAGGATATTTCGCCGGCGCTCCGCCGGATTTTTCCGGATATCTCATCCGGCGCGGCGGGCGCTTCGTCAGTAATTTCCTCATACGGCCGCTCACTATTGGCTGCGCGAAGTTCCGGCTCAATGTCTTCCGTCGTCCGTCCTTCCCGCGGTTTTGCGGATTTAGCGCCGAGGTCTGAGGAAATTTTCGGAATATCCTCCGGGACGGGATATACGCCGGGCTCGTTTTCTCCGGAAAGCGGCTCCGTTTCGCTCCGCTCTTCACATTCGGCCCGCTTTGGCGCATAGAGCGCAGCCACGGAAACGGTTTCGCCGGCGATCATATCCGGAATTTTCTCAACCGTTTCGGGAACGCGGGGGAGGGCGTTATCGGGATTTTCGGCATCCTCCGCGTTATCGGCATCCTCAGCGTTATCGGTATCCTCAGCGATGCCCGTAGATTCAACGGCGTCCGTTTCGCCGGGCGGGAGGAGCGCCGAATCAGGACCGAAAGGGACCGCCGCGCTCTCTTCCGAGACGGCCGCCGCGTTTTTCCCCTGCGCGGATACGTCGTTTCCCGTGATTTCGATATCCGGAAGAGCCCCGGTTTCGTCGGCCTCAACGGCGCTGCTTATTTTCAAAATGGCCGGGATAGGATCTTTTTTATCCGAAAAATCTCTGCCCAATGAACTCAGTTTTGTCTGTTTCATCGACAGCAGCAGTTTTTTGAAATCCTGACCCGCGCTGCCGTCCGCCGGCGCCGCATCCTGATTGCGAGCGTCAGTCCGCGCTGCCGGCTGAACCTGAAAAAAATCCTGAACCGGTGATGATACCGCCGCTTGAACAGCCATGCGTATCTCTCCTATCTTCTTCTCTGACGCCCCTTCTGCAGTTCGGTCAACTGCCGCGTAAGGTTCGCGGCTATTTCGGCGTCCATGCGGCCGAGCAGGGTTCCTCTCGTGTCCTGCGGCAGACCGTCCAATATCGCGACGGCAAGATCCGCGTCCAATTTTTCCAGAATAGCCGCCGCGTTGCGAGGAGACATGTCCTGAAAGGTCCTTATGGTCTCCTCTATGCCGGTATCGCCGGAGCCTTCGCCCGTGCCGGACGCGTTCCCCGGCTCGTCTCCGCTGAGTGCTTCGAGGCGGGACGCGAGTTCCTCCCTCTGTTCGCCGAGGCTCCTTTCCATCTCCGAGAGGTCGTTGGAGAGAGAGTCGAGGGCGAGTTCGCGCATATCAAGAGAACGCGCCGATTCGGCTATCAGCGATTCCCATTCGTCAAGCTCTATTCTTCTGCGATCCTGCGTGGTCATGGCGTAAATCTCCGGTATTGACAGAAGAGACGATAGTTGGCTCCCCACATAAGGTATTTTGGGGACGACCGGATATACGTAAGGGCGCAGGTCAACGCCCCCGCTTGCCTGAAGACCGGCGGCGGCGCCTGCCGCGAGCAGCGTGAGGAGAATAAAAAATCCGCAGCCTCTTCTTTTCTTTTTCTTCTTCCCCGGCTTGCCTGCCGCTGTTGATAGCCTGGGGTCACTGGCTGCGGATAATTCCTCTGCGATATTTCTGTCGTCTGATTCGGCCATTCTCAATCGCCTCTGGAATATTTTTGGTAAAGCGCTATCACGTTTTTAACGTAACGCTGAGTCTCCGGGAAAGGAGGCACTCCTCCGTAAGAATCCACCCTGCCGGAACCGGCGTTATACGCCGCGAGCGTCTTAACGTAATCCCCGTCATATTTATCGGCCAATTGAGCAAGATATTTGATACCCCCTTCGAGGTTTCTAAGAGGATTTTTGGGATCGACTCCCAGGCTCTTCGCGGTTCCGGGCATCAACTGCATCAGACCTATCGCGCCGGCGCTGGATATGGCGTCGGGATTTCCGCCGCTCTCCATGCGCATCACGGCGCGCGCGAGATGAGGGTCGACTTCGTACTGTTCGCAGAGCCTCTGGATGTCGTCCTCCCACATGGACATTCGCTCCGAGAGGCCGGAAGGCACGGAAATTTTTTCCTCTTTCCGCTCGTAGGGATCGTCCAAAACTTCCTCCATGACTTTCTCAAAACGCTCGCCAGCTTTAATGTCCTCGGGAGGCGACGGCGGCGTTGGGTAAACCATCGCCTCTATCTCCCTGATACGCCCCAATACTCTGGTGATACCGGCGACAGGCATTCTCACTGTTATACCTCCCTCTTTACGCGGCAATATCTCATTGACGCGATGTCGTCGAGATTTTTCTGCTCCAGGTCCAGCTCAGCCTTGAAAGCCTGTCCTTCGAGACGGTTTACGTGACGTTCCATCAGTTGTACGTTTTGATGACGCTCCAGCAACTCGGCTTTCGTCTCCTCTATCTTGTAACGGCAGGTTTCCAGTTCCTGTCTGCCGTCGGAGAGAAGGCGCTCTATGCGGTCGATGTTCTGGCGTTCCAGCCACAATTGCTGAGGGGATACGGTCTCGTTTCTGCCGGAACAGAAGTCAAAAAGCGCATTCTCGCGTTTCGTCTCCATTTCGTCCAAACGCCCCAGAATAGCGTCTTCCTCGCTCAAATGCCCAGCCAGTTCTATCTGTGTAATATCGCGCTCAACCGAACGGACGCGCAAAACTTTTTTAAAACGCGCAACCTCTTTACCCATTACGCTTCACCTTTGCCCTTACAGAGTCGGCGCGAGAGACGTCAACTGTTCCACGGTGTCGCTGTACGAAAAACTCTCGCCTATCTCCTGTTTCAGAAACGAATTCACGGAGCCTATATGTTTCAGCGCCCAGTCGATCTTGGGGTTGCTTCCCGGTTTGTACGCGCCGATGTTTATCAGATCCTGCGCTTCCTCGTACACGGAGAGCAGCTCCCTGATCCTGCCGGCCGCCTCGTTCTGTTCGGCTGAGGTTACGGTCGACATTACCCTGCTTATGCTTCTTTGAACGTCTACCGACGGATAGTGATATTTCGCGGCGAGAGCGCGGCTTAATACGAAGTGTCCGTCGAGAATCCCTCTCACAGTATCGGATATCGGTTCGTTCATATCGTCTCCTTCGACCAGCACGGAATAAATAGCCGTGATACTGCCCTTTTCCCCGGCTCCAGCCCGTTCCAGAAGGCGCGGAAGAAACGCGAAAACCGACGGCGTGTATCCTCTCGTCGCCGGCGGTTCGCCGATCGCGAGCCCTACGTCGCGCTGCGCCATGGCGACGCGCGTCACCGAATCCATCATCAGGAGAACGTTTTTACCCTCGTCCCTGAAATATTCGGCTATCGCCGTAGCTGTGAGAGCGGCCTTCAGGCGGACCAGCGGAGGCTGATCGGATGTGGCTACGACCACCACCGAACGAGCCAGCCCCGCCTCCCTGAGGTCGCGATCCAGGAACTCCTTTACTTCCCTGCCCCGTTCCCCGACAAGAGCTATGACGTTTATATCGGCCTCAGTATTACGGGCCATCATGCCGAGAAGCACGCTCTTGCCGACTCCCGATCCGGCGAATATCCCGACGCGCTGTCCCTGCCCCAGAGTCAGCAGTCCGTCTATCACCTTGACTCCCACGGAAAGGGGGGTTTCCACCATCTGGCGTCTCAACGGATGCGGCGGAGATGACATCAGCGGATAGTAGTTCGCGGCCGGAACAGGGCCCAGCGAATCAAGCGGATTTCCAAGACCGTCCAGGACCCGTCCCAGAAGCGCGTTCGAAACGTTAACGCCAAGCGGACGCCCCATCGAAAGGACGTCGCACCCGGGCCCTATATCGGACAGTTCCCCCAGGGGCATGAGAAGCACCCTATTAGTCCTGAAACCCACCACTTCGGCGCGGAGTGTCGTCTCACGGTTGCGGAACCTGATCTCGCAGAGATCGCCTATCTGCACATCCGGCCCCTGTGACTCTATTACGAGGCCCACCACCTGAACGACGCGTCCGTTTATGCGTACCAGTTCCGTCTGAGCCATACGGCCCTCCAGCGCTATGAAAATATCTCCCGCCGCGTCCCCGGCGATCTCAGCCGTTTGAGCCATCAGCCGCCATGCTCTCCATCAGCAGGTTCTGAACTTCCGCCGACACCTGTTCGAGCTGAGTCCTCCACCTCGCGTCATATATGCCCAGGTTGGTCTCTATCAGGCAGCTTCCCTTGTCGACATGGTCGTCGGATAGAAGCTCGAAAAATTTCACGCCCCTGATGGAATCCATCAGATTCTCCTTGCTCTCCTCTATCATGGCCACATCCGACGGATTCAGATAGACCATGATCCTTTCGCGATCGCTGAGACGTTTCAGCAAATTTTCCACTATACGGCCGGCAGCGCCGGGATCCAACTCCACCATCGAGACGAGCATCTTTCGAAGCATCATCTCCCACAGGCGTATCAATTGCGGGGCGTGCCTCTCCGCCAGACGTTCTCTTGACGCTTCGAGAGACTTGACCATCCCTTCCAATAAAGAGAGGGCATGTGAAAATTTGCCCTCGTACTCCCGCTCCATTTCGTCTTTTGCTTCGATCAGCCCTTGCGAACGACCTTCCGCGTGTCCTTCCTCGTATCCCTTGGCGCGCGACGATTCTTTGAGTTCCGCCGCTTCGCTCTCCGATTTTTCCAGAAATTCCCTGCGTTCGCGTTCCAGTTCCGCGCGTTCGGATTCCATCAGGGCTCTTAATTTTCTGCATTCTTCCCTGGACTCCGCGAGGTCGGTTTCTCTTCCTCGCAATTCCGACCTGAGTTTTTTAACTTCATATTCCGCCATATCCAGGGCGGATCTTTCTATTTTATCATCCAGCGCCGCAGTCGCTCCGGCATTACCAGGGGCTATCTCCTCCATTTTGCCGCGCGTAACCCGCACAGTTCCGGGGAGAAGGCGGACAGCGCGTATCAGGCGCTGTTTGGGCGTATTGCTAGACAACCAGCTCTTCCTCTCCACTGCGCGAGATAACTATTTCTCCCGCCTCTTCCAGAGCGCGAACGACATTCACTATCTTCTGCTGAGCTTCCTCCACCATACGAACTCTCACCGGGCCCATGAAATCCATATCCTCTTTCAGCATGTCCGCGGCGCGCTTTGACATGTTCTTGAAGAATTTCTGTCTCAGCTCCTCCGAAGCGCCCTTCAGCGCAAGGCCGAGATCTTTCAGGTCCACCTCGCGCAAAACCCGCTGCAGGGAGCGATCGTCCATGCCGCCGATATCGTCGAACATGAAGAGGCGTTTTTTTATCTCCTCCGCCAGTTCAGGGTCCTGCTCCTCCAGGGATTCGATGATATTGCGCTCCGTGCCTCGATCGACCCTGTTTATCAGGTTGACCACCGCGTCTATGCCGCCAGCTATAGTGAAATCCTGTCCCATGACCGTCGACAGCTTCCTTTCAAGGACGCGCTCCACCTCCCGCAGCACTTCCGGCGTTATCCTGTCCATCTTTGCTATACGGCGGGCGACGTCCCACTGCGAACTTGGAGGAAGGCCGCCCAGCACGAGAGCCGACTGCTCGGGCGACAGGTACGACAGTATGAGCGCGATCGTCTGAGGATGTTCGTTCTGGATGAAACTGAGAAGCTGCTGAGGGTCGGTATGCCTCACGAAGTCAAAGGGCCGCACCTGCAGGCTCGCCGTTATCCTGCGGAGTATGTCCTGAGCCTTGTCGGCGCCGAGCGCCTGCTCCAGCAGTTTGCGCGCGTAATCGACGCCCCCCTGCGTCATGAACTCGCGAGCCATTATCATCTCCTGAGCTTCTTTCAATACATCCAGTTTAACGTCGGGGGTAACTTTTCGAAGGTTGGCTATTTCAAGAGTAAGAAGCTCGATGGTGGTGTCGTCAATATGCCTGTACGCTTTCGACACCGCATCCGGCCCCAAAGCGATAAGCAGTATCGCGGCCTTTTCACGTCCCTTGAGGTCTTGATTTCTGCTCATACCTCGTCGACCACCCAGTTTTTAATGAGGTTGGCCAACTCCTCGGGATTGTTCATCGCGTAGTTGCGCAACTGCTCTTCCAGCACCGACAGTTCACCCTGGGAGGTCATAAGATCGGGATTCTCCAGAAGTTCCCGCAACGACGGCGCGGTCTCCATGTCCTGTCTCTGGGCGCCCGCAAGCATGAGCATCCTCCTGTGCCTGCGCAGCCACAAAAACAGCAGCGCGACGACGGTCAGAAGAAGGACGGCGAACGAACTCACGCCGATTATCATCCTCTGTCTGCGCTCAGCCGCCAATCTCGCCGCGTACGCATCCGCCTCTCTGGTGTCGAACGGAATCGCCATTATGGAAATTCTGTCGCCCCTTGAATCGTCGGCCCCTATGGCGGTAGCCACAGCCCCGCGCCAGTTGTCGACCTCCGTCTGTTCGAGGCTGCCG
>JAISWP010000112.1 GCA_031271065.1 Synergistaceae bacterium | reverse complement strand
ACCCAGAGAGGTCCTCTGACCGCGCCGCCGTAACCCCTGCTGACGATGCCCACGTCCAGCCCGGAGGCCAAAAGCCGCCTCGCCATCATGTCCACCATCGGAGTCTTGTTCGTTCCGCCGCTGCACAGGTTTCCCACGCTTATCACGGGCAGAGGGGGATCGAGCGTGCAAAATACTCCCCTGTCATAAAACGCGTTTCTGACTTTGATCAGGCGCCGCATCATAGCGCCCGGCAGAGTCAGAAAGGACCAGACCGACCATCCGGTCTCTCCCCGCGCGTACCTCATATAACTCTCGAATATGTCAGGCAACCCTGCTCCCCGCCTGCAGCGAATGAAGGCTGTAATAGTGCCCCCCGATCCGCAGCAGCTCCTCGTGACTGCCCTCCTCCGCTATCCTTCCCTCGGATATCACAAGTATCCTGTCGGAATCCCTTATGGTGGACAGCCTGTGGGCGATGACCACCGACGTCCGCCCCTTCATAGCCTCGTTCATAGCGCCCTGTATCTGGGACTCCACCAGGGAGTCCAGGGACGAAGTCGCCTCGTCCATCAGGAGGATGGCAGGATCCCTCACTATGGCCCGGGCTATCGCCACGCGCTGGCGCTGACCGCCGGAGAGAGTGACCCCTCGTTCGCCCACCTCGGAATTGTACTGCAGCGGAAGGGACGATATGAAGTCGTCTATGCCGGCCACCATCGCCGCCTTCTTTACAGTTTCAATCGGACATCCGGGGAGGCCGTAGGATATGTTGCCGGCAAGCGTGCCCTTCATCAGCACAGGGTCCTGGGGGACAAAGCCGATATGCCTTCTGAAGGCATATACGTCCAGTTCCCTCAGGTCCACTCCGTCTATCAGTATCCTGCCCTCCGCAGGGTCGTAAAAACGCAGTATCATGTCCGCGATGGTCGATTTTCCGGCCCCCGTCACACCCACTATCGCGACGCGTTCTCCCGGCTTTACTCGGAAACTGAGGGACCTGAGTACGGGAAGCCCTTTCTCGTATTCAAAAGAGACGTTCTCGAACCGTATCTCTCCCCGCATATCTTTCAGCACGACGGGGTTTTCAGCCATCACTATCTCATCCGGCTCGTCCAGTATCTCGAATACGCGTTCCGCGGACGGGATGCTGCCCCGCAGCTGAGCGATGATCCTGGATACGTTTTGCACGGGACGGGCCAGAGTGCCTATGGCGAGGCAGAACGCGGTGAGGTCTCCGGTGGAGAACTCGCCTATCGTCACATAGTAGCCGCCAACCATCAGCACGATGACCAGCGCCGCTATCTGCACGAATTCCAGTATGCCGTCGAGGACGCCTCTGGCCTGGACGCCCTTGATGGTCGCCTTGAAAAAGCCTTTGTTCTGCTCCACGAAGTGATCGTACTCGATATTTTCGGTGGCGAACGCTCGGACTATTCGTATGGCGGACATCGCCTCTATCGCAACGGCGGAAAGCTGCGCCACCTGCTCCTGCACCACGGCACCTATAGCGCGCAGCTTGGAGCCGACGACGTTCATGGCGTATGCGGCTGCAGGTATTATCATGAACGCTATCACGGTCAGTTTCCAGTTGAGGTATACCATCGCGCAGAGTATCATGACGGCGGTGGCGCACTGTCTCAGGAGGTCCATAGCCACCTGGGCCGCTATGCCCTGCATCGTACCCACGTCGTTAGTGATGCGGGAGATGAACTCCCCCATCCTCCGCTTGTAGAGGACGCGGAAGGAGAGTTTCTGGGTCTTGTCGTAGAGCTGCATCCTTATGTCCATAATAATTTTGTTCCCCACCCAGGTCATAAGGTATGCGTTCACATAAGCGAAAGCGACCTTGACCAGAGTGACGGCCAGCACTCCGGCCGCTATCATATACATTATCCCGAAATTCTTTTTATCGAGAACCTCGTCCACGACGAATTTGACGGCGACCAGCGGAATGACGTCGAAGGCGGACGACAGCCACATGCAGACAAACGACGGAATCAGCCTGTTCATGTAAGGACGGCAGTATTTCAACACCCTGACGTAGGGCTTCAGGGCCTCTATGTTCGTTCCATACCTGTTCTTGATGAACTTTCGAATAAATTTCAACGAAGCACCTCCAGAATTTCATCAGCCCACCTGCCGCAGGCCCCGGGGCTCCCCATCATACCGACCAGTTCCTCCATTTTAAGAGCGGCGGACGCGCGTTTAGAGGGCGTCATGCCGGTCCATTCCATGACGGCGCGGAAAGCGTTTTCAGCCGTGGCTTTCCCCTGTAACAGCTCGGGATAGAAATACTCCCCCGCCAGTATATTCGGGACGGCGAACCTGACCCCCCGAAGCAGCATGAGCCCCACCAGATAGGACAGCGGCCTTAGTTTATACAGCACCACCATGAAACGCCTCAGAAAAAGGGCCTCCGCCGTGGCCGTTCCGCTCGAGCCGGCCACCACGTCCGACAGCGACATTATATTCCGCCCCGGGCCTTCGTAATATCTCTCTCCGGAGGACGACAGCGCTCCCGTCAGGTAACTTCTCGCACTCTCTTTCAGCCCCGGCGCCACCGAGAAAACGGGACTGAACCCTTTTGCCTCGAGAAGTTTATACAACCCCGACAGCACCGGATAGAGCGGCTTTATCTCGCTTCTCCTGCTGCCGGGCAGAAGAGCGGCGACCGGCCCTTTGCAGGGAGGCCCCTTCACGTCCGCCAGTATGGAGTCCCTGTCCGCGGAAAAGAGCGCGAACTCCTCCGCCATCGGGTGCCCCGTCCACCTCGACTCGCATCCGGCCTTGCGGAGATAGTCATGTTCGAAGGCAAAAAGGGGAAACAAGACGTCCGCGCATCGCCTGAGAGTCTCGGCCCTCCCCTTTCTCCAGGCCCACACGGACGGAGGGGATATGTAGAACACCCGCCCCCGGTAGCCCCTGCGCCGCAGACCGCGAAGCAGCGGAAGGTGAAAATCCGGACTGTCCGCGACAATCATGGCGTCGGGATCCGTCGCAAGTATATCGCGCTCCGTCTCTTTCATGAGGCGCAGGACCGAACCCAGGGAGCGGAATACCTCTGATATCCCCATCAGGTGCAGGGACTCGCCCCTCCAAAGTTCCTCGACGTCTTCCTTCCTGCTCTCCGCCCCGCACATACCGTATATCCTGCCGCAGAAACCTTTTTCGCGAAGCAGGCGGACCACTCCGGCGATATAGTGATCCCCCGAAACCTCCCCGGAACTTATGAATACGGTCTTTCCCGCCTTCAATAATCTATTCCGGTGACGGCTATATCGTACTCGAGGGCGGACGAGGCGAATTCATCCCGGGATATCACCAGAGTCCAGCCCGCGTGAGCGGCAAGGCACGTGAGACCGGCCTTGCTCATCATGCGCAGAGTGTGAGGGCCGATCACCGGTATGTCGAACCTGGGGTCCTGTCCCGGCTTTATCATTTTGACCAGCACGCCCTTCCGGCAGAGGGCGCCGGCTCTCAGTATCGTGGCGTCCGTGCCCTCCATCGCCTCGACCGCGACCACCGATCTTCTGTTGACGACAACGCTCTGGCCGAAGGACAGGGGCGCCACCGTCCTCGCTATATCGATTCCGTAAGCCACGTCCTCCCTCTCCTGTTCGGTCGGGAGTCTGCCGGCGACGAATCCGGACGGGGCGAGCATATCCTTCAGAATATCCATGTAACCTGTCACCTTGAAGCCGGCCCGTTCGAAAACAGCCGCTATACTCCCAAGGAGGGTGTGGTCGTCGCGGTTTTCCAGATTATCCACCAGCCGGCGCGCCATTCCGTCAAGCATCTCGGGGCGGTACATCAGGGTTTTGGGAACGAATCCGGCAAACATTATCTCCCTGACTCCCCGGGACGCCATATCCGCGAGCGTTTCCGCCAGTTCCGTCCTGAAAACCGGCACTATAACTGAAGCGTAATCACAAATCGCCTCGCTGTCCTCCCGGAGGGCGTACACCACCGGGTATTCGCCGGAATCCGCGAGCCTTTTGGCTATCTCCACCGGCAGCGTTCCCTCACCGGCAATCAGAGCAATGGACATCAGAGCATCTCCAATCTATTATAATACCGGAGAACCGAGGACAGGATGATTCGGCCGCGGTACCCCGAACGCGCAAAAAATAAAACGCTACCCCAGCCTGTTGGCGCGTCTTATCAAAAACGTCCCCACGGAGAGGAAAACCGCGTTCGGCACCCAAGCGGCAATTATGCCCGGCATGTAGTCCGCCTCTCCAAGAGCTTTGCAGAACGACATTATCACGTAATAGCAGAACACGATGACTACGGACAGCCCCAGCCCCATGCCGGAGCTCGAGCGCTGGGGACGGCTCCCGACCGCCGCTCCGACCAGAACCAGCACGACGCTCGCCCACGGCACCGCAATGCGCAGGTGGAAGAGCATCCGGAGTTCTCCGTATTCCTCCCCCGTGCTGGCGGCGTTCTTCATCGTCATGTACAGTTCTCTCAGGTTCATCTCGTCCGGGTCGGCCGAATCCGAGTCTATAGCAGACGGGGCGGCATTCAGGTTCAGCTTCTGCCTGTCGAACCGGAACAGCATGTCGACCATCCCGTCGCTTTTCACCTCGAATACCTGCCCGTCCGTCAGCCACCACATCCCGTCTATCCAGTATCCTTTGGGGGCTGATATCGTCCTGATTATGCGCCCTTCCTCGAACTCATGCACAAGAATGTCCGACATCTCGCTGGAGCGGGGCCTGACTTCCTTGATGTATATGATGCGATTCAGCACGCCCTTTGAGACGTCCCGGATGAAAACGTTGTCCTTTTTGATCGGCGGCGTCTGCCTGTATATCCGGTATCTCATCAGGTTCGCCGCTGCCCTGGCGGAAAGGGGGACTACAGTCTCGTTGAGCGCGAAGGCCGAAAGCGACACGAATACGCCGGCTATGACCAGCGGGCGGACTATGCGTCCGAAGGAAACACCGGCGGATTTCAGGGCGACCAGCTCCGAGCCTGCCGACATATTGCCGAACCCCAGAAGGGCGGACAAAAGACAGCTCATCGGAATGGTCATGGTCACCACTCCCGGCAGCGAATAGATAAAAAGGCGCGTCACCAGCAGCATGGAGACCCCCCTCTGTATCACGAGGTCCGCCAGACGAAAGAGAAGGTTCCCCGCCACCAGGATCACCGTGAACGACATTATGCCGAACAAAAAAGGCGAGACCATCTGCCCCAGTACAAAGTGATCCAGGATAAATTTATCCCTGATCGACGAGCCGCGATTCATGTCACTCAGTATCCCCGTTCGTCCTCAGAATATATTCCGCCGCCTCCCGCACCGCGCCCTTCCCGCCCCGGGCAGCGGTGATTATATCGGCGGCTTCCCTGACGGGCCCCGCCGCGTCGTTCACCGCTATGCCGAGACCGGCCCACCGGATGCAGGAGATATCCGGGATATCGTCGCCTATGAAAGCGGCCTCCGACGCTGAAACCCCCAGTTTCACGGCCAATTCCCTCATGCAGGACAGTTTATCCCCAGCGCCGTTCACTACGTGTTTCACACCCAGATCCACGGCTCTCGCTTCCGTCGCGTCAGAGCGCCTGCCGCTGATGAACGCGACCTCGATTCCGGCGCGGAGCAGGGAGACTATCCCGTAGCCGTCGCGGACGTGAAACTTCTTGAACTCCCCGGCGCCGCCCATATATATCC
>JAISWP010000134.1 GCA_031271065.1 Synergistaceae bacterium | reverse complement strand
CGCGCCAGGGTCGAGCACCGTGTTGGGCATCACCTCAACCGTGCCTATCTCCGGGATGTTGACCTTGTCCCCGACTTTCACCGTATATCCCGAGGCCAGATACCACGCCAGATAACAGCCCAGCGCGCCCTGCACCTGGCAGTCCCACAGCCCCCACCGATCGACCACCCCGGCCTTGCAGAACTCTCTCATCGCGTTCGGGGACGCGAATCCCGTGATAGTGACGTCCCGGGCCGTCTTGCCCAGTTTCTGCGCCGCTGCCGCCTGTCCTGGCAGAGACGTCGAATCGTTGCATATTATGAGGTCTATGTCCGGGTGTTCCGCGAAGATGGCCTCTCCCACCGAGACGGCCTGTTCCGGGTCCTGAAAACTGTAGTAGTTGTCCGGAGCCGCGTTGATCCACTTCGGATATGCCCGCTTTATGTATTTCTCCCCGGCATCCTGCCATGAGTTCTGGTCCGTGACCGATGCCTGAGAGTAGTGCCAGGCGTACCTGATTTCATCCACAGCCGGTTTTTTACCTCTGGCGGCAAGGCTCTTCGCCGCCATCTCGACCAGCATTTTTCCCAGCTGCTCCGGGGTGCCCTGGGATACCATTAGCGAGCGGGCGTCGCCGCTGACGTCCGAATCCCAGGTGACGACCTTTATCCCGCTTCTCATGGCCCGTTTCAGCGCGGTGTCCAGCCTGCCCGCGTCCAGCGCCGAGATACATATCGCGTCGGCGTTTCTCTGCTGGATCGCCATGTCTATGAGGGTTATCTGGTGCTGTACGTCCGCCTCAGGGTTGCCCCTGTAATCCACGGAAAAACCGTGGCGGGACGCGTATGCCTGCGCGCCGGCGTTGGCCGCCTCGAAGAACGCGTTGCCTGTCACCTTGGGAATGAAAAGCACCGTGACGTCAGACGCCCATATAGGCGCTGAAGTCAGAACCACTGCTGCCGCCAGCAGGACCGTGACGAGTTTTTTGGACATCATGGCAGATCGACCTCCTGTTTTGGCATCTGTTTTTCCAGCAGATATTTACTCAGTTTGCGCACCACCTGGCCCATATCGATAGGCTTGCCCAGGTGGTCGTTCATTCCGGCTTCCAGGCAGCGCTCTATATCCTCTTTGAATACGTTTGCCGTCATAGCGACTATGGGTATCTCACGCGCCCGTTTCGCATCGAGGGCTCTGATGCGGCGCGAGGCCTCGTATCCGTCCATTTCGGGCATCTGGATATCCATGAATATGAGGTCATATTTCTCCGGCGACTCGCTGAACATCCGCAGGGCCTCGGCTCCGTTGAAGGCGCAGTCGACGGAGAGATGAGTCGGCTCCAGGAACGACAGCACTATCTCCCTGTTTACCTCGATGTCCTCGGCCAGTATCACGTGATAACCCTCGAAGTCCGGTATCGCTTCATACTGTTCTTCGCCGCGCGGCGGAGCGGCGCTGTTATGACCGAGACATTCGCTGATGCAGTCGGCTATGGAGGAGGCAAAGATCGGTTTGTTAAGGAATTTGCGCACTCCCGCCTCTCTGGCCTCGTCCTCTATCATCGTCCATTCGCTGGCAGATATCATTATAATCACGTTGTCCGCGCCGTTCCGCTGTATCCTGCGCGACAGCTCTATTCCGTCCATGCCGGGCATCTTCCAGTCCACGAAATATATGTCGTAGCCTCCGCTTTTTTCTATCATATCGAGGGCCTCCCCGCCGCTCGCCGCGAAGTCGCAGGTCACGCCCAGCGCGCGCATTATCTCGCCCATGTACTCCCGCACTTCCTCCATATCGTCGACGGCGAGTACCCTCATCGTGCTCCAGTTTATGCCGGGCCGCAGCGTATCCTCCGCTTCGTCCTCCGCCCGCAGCACCTGTATCGTGAAGGCGAATTTGGAGCCGCGTCCAAGTTCGGACTCTATCCATATCCTGCCGTTCATCATCTCCACTATGCGCTTGGAGATGGCGAGCCCGAGCCCGGTGCCTCCGAATTTGCGGGATATTCCGTTGTCGGCCTGTTCGAACGAAGTGAACAGCCTCTCCTTCTGATCGTCCGAAATTCCTATCCCGGTGTCCGTGACCTCTATCTGTATCGTGCAGATACCGTTGTCCTCTTTGAGGAGCTTTGCGCCGAGGCGGATGACGCCCTCCTCCGGAGTGAACTTGACGGAGTTCGACAGCAGGTTCGTGATGACCTGAGCCAGCCGCTGATCGTCCCCTATCATCATGCGGGGAATGTGCTTGTCCACATGGACGCTGAAGAACTGACGCTTCTCCTCTATCCGGAAATTTATGACGTTCGTGACCTTCTGGAGCACCTTCTCGAAGTTGAACTCCGCGAAGGACAGTTCGAACTTGTCCGCCTCTATCTTGGACATGTCGAGGATGTCGTTGATGACACCCAGCAGGTGCGTGGAGGCGTCGTTGATCTTCCCCAGGCAGTAATCCTTGCGTTCTATGCTGGACGAGACTCTGGCCACCTCCGTCATCCCTATTATGGCGTTCATCGGAGTCCGTATCTCGTGACTCATGTTCGCCAAAAATCCGCTCTTGGCTCTGCTTGCTGTCTCCGCGTCCTCTTTGGCCCTCGTCAGCTGGCTCACGTCTATCATCACCAGCATCACGCAGACGGGATTCTCGTCTTTTCCCGCCCTGCGCAGCTTGAGGGAGTAGTTGAACTCCTCCCCGCTGTCCATAGGCACGGTGATGTCCGCCGAATATGTGCCGCTGCCCGGCGCGTTCGAGTCGAACATTGTTCTGACGCTGTCCGGCAGTTCCTCCGATTTTCCGGCGGAGAGTATCCCGGCCAGCATGTTCTTTCCGCCGAAGATCGTGCTGTGACGGGATATGAGCGCATCCATAGCGCTGTTCCTGAATATCGGCCCGGACTCGTCGAAAAACGCCAGCGCGTCGGGCAGTACGTTCAGGTGGGAGCAGATGACGTCCAGGGTGGAATTTATGCCGGATATGATGATATGGTAATTGCCGAGGTGAGCGGCCGCGTCGGCCCTGTTCCCCAGGTGTCCGGCTCGGGTCGCTTTTGTCAGTTTCCCGGTGTCGGTTATGACGTGCCTGATCGCGTCGGACATCATGACGAACGCGGCGCCGAGCGTTCCTATTTCATCCTCCCGGCCTTTGAAGCAGGCCGGGAACTCTCCGTCGAACTGACCGAGGGCTATGTGCCGCGCCTCCTCTGTCAGTGCCGCCAGGGGGGTCATCAGTATCCTCTGGAGGAAGTACGATATCGACAGGGCGAACGCGGCCAGGGCGGCGGCGGTCAGGCAGACGCTCGTCAGGACGGCGTATCGCATCGCCGTGAGGAAGTCGCCGCGCGGCGCGGCTATGCCCAGCGACCAGCGGGTCCCCCTTATCGGGGCGTAGCTTATAAAGGCCCTGCCATCTTCGAGGTTCAGCAGAGCCGAGCCTGTCTGCCCTTCCTTCATCAGCTGTATCACATATTTTGCCGCACTGTCCTCTCCGAGGCTTTTCGTTATGGCCTCCATGCTGTACACCTTGCCCAAGTCCCTGTGAGCGAGCAGGTTCCCGTCCTGGTTTATGATGAAAGCCATGCCGTTCGCCCCGATGTTGATGTTGCTCAGCACGTCGCTCAGGAGGTCGTACTTGTAGCTGCCGGCCAGATAGCGGGCCGCGGGACGTTCGTCAGACGGTCCCCCGGATCCGGAGCCTTCGCCTTTTACCGGTACGCCCATCACTATTTCGAGCCCCGCGGTCCCCACGGACGTATCCTCTATCACGAGGTTATCCGTCGAGCGCATGAGGTCGTACAGATTCGTCCCCAGCAGGCTGTAAGGGCTGTCGCCGCTTCCCGTGTACAGGGTCCCGTCCTGTTCGTAGAGTCCGAGCCATACAAATTCGATGCCGGACATGATGCCGCCGATTATCCTCTGCGTTTCCTCCGGCCCGCCGGCAGGAGAGCTGAACGCGCTGCTGTCCCGTATCATGAAGAAGCGGTCGGCAAGCATGTGCATGTTGCCTTCCACGCTCTGGGCCGCGGTTTTCGCTATCGGCTGCATTATGCTGAGCAGGATGGTGTTTGTGAGGGAATTCATGAAATACGTCATGACTGCCATGAGCACCACCGCCAGAGTGATGGCCGACAGCAGGGTCATGATGATTATTCGGGGGACGATGCTCTTTTTGAGCTTCGCAAAAATCATCGGCCGGCCTGGCCCGGTTCCGGCACGTTCACGAAAGCCACGCTCTTGTCTCCCGCCTTTGCCTGCGTGATCACGGCGTCCGCGAGAAGCATGAAAGAGCGGTAGGATTCGGTGGCGCCGGACATGGCGTCTATTCTCTCTGTGCTTTGATTCGCGATGAGAGCCGAAGCGTACCCGCGGGCGTACCGGTTCGGATAGTTTCCGTCGGTTTCGTTCATCACGCGCATGTAGTCCATATCCCACGATTTGATCAAACCGCTTCTGTTCTTGGCGTTGTACTCCGCCGTCACTATCCGGCCGTTGTTGACGTATATCGTGATGAACTCCTTCCATCCGTGTATATACTCGGCCGCCTCCGCCGTGTAGTATCCGTCCCGGAGTTTCCGGCTGCCGGCAGCCGAATACGAATAATTATACCCTGCAGCCGCGAGCAGTATCAGAATGACTATCAGGACAGAGTAAATTATTTTCATAATAAAGTTCCCCCAATAAAGAGGAGTCAAACCTAAAATTTTAAGTTAATTATATCATCGTATACCATCACCGTACAGTTAGGGGTTCTCTTCCCAAATCCCCGCCGCCGAGAGGCTGTCCGCTGCCGATGAAGTGACGGGCGCCGCCCGTTCCCTGCGCTCGGAACTGGCCGAGATCCATTGAGGCATACTTACCGCCGCCGCTCGCGCCGCGGTTCAGCTTGGCGGCTCTGCCGCCAGGACCTGCGACCCCGGCCAGTATGCGCAGCGGTGACGAACCGGTCTATGTTTTTCAGGACGATTTTTTCGCCGAACGGCGCTGATATGCCGCTGATCCTGATCAGAACGCGCCTCTTTCCAAAAAAGAACGCCCGAGACGCCGTCTCGGGCGAAGAAGTATTCAAATTGCCGGGGATAATTAATCAGGCGTTTCCCTCGAGGCGGGTTTTTACCCCCGCCTTGTCCATGCAGGAGGCAAAAAGCATGTAAAGGACAATGCTGCCTCCTGCCTGAAACAGATTGGGCGGGACCTCCGCGAGCGAAACCACCGCGTTTCCCGTCATGATCCACGCGGCCAGGTAGTAGCCGCCCGCTGTTATCGGGAACGCCAGCACCGCCGCGAACATGTTCCTTCCGCTCATGATCGTGTCCTTACGCGCCGTAAACGCTAGGGTGAGACATGCCTTGATGAGCAGGGTGTATGGAGCCCAGATCATGTAACCCGACATCGCGTCAGCCAGAAAACCCCCGATCGCCGCAGCCATCGCCGCCGCAGGCTGGGGCAGGATGGAAGCCGCGAGGTATACAGCCGCATCCCCGACGTGGATATATCCTCTCGCCGTCGGTATTCTCGGAAAGTAGGCGGTCATAATAAAAATCACCCCAGCGAAGAGCCCGGCGATGACCACGTTGTATATCCCGCTGTTTTTTCTCATGAAAATATTTTAGCATTTACTAGGATTATCAGTAAAGCGCCGCGGGGTATGCGCAATAGCGGCGCCGCCCGCTCAATGCGGCAGAGGGCTCGTCTCCGTATTATCATTTTAGTCGTTACCCCTGCCGGTTCAGCCGAAAATCCCGTCCGCGATAAATTGCCCCCCCGGCTTCGGCCGTGGAGTGTGTCGATTCAATACACTGACAATACCAGATACACCCTTCCCTGGCCGACATCGAAAGGTAGTGTGAAGCTCTTTACGTTTGCCTTTACCGTGGGGGAGAGTTTTATATTGCTGCCGGAAAACAGCTGAGGGGGCGTTATGTCCAGACCTTCCATATCCGCGTATATCAGCGCCCGCCCGCTTATCATGTTGGTCATTTCGCCCAGCACGCTCATCGACATCGAATCGTCCACGTCCGGCTTTATCATTCCTCCGGTGAAAGCTCCGACGTAGGCTTCGAACGCCGGCAGATCGGCCATAAGCGCGACCGTGCTATGACGGGGCGCGCCTACTATGCCGATGAAAGCGGCCGCTCTGCTCCCGGGCGCTTTTACGCCCGTGGCCGTATTTGTTTTTACAAAACTGGCGGCGATCCCGACGCCCTCGCTTACGCTTATGAGCGCCGCGACATAAGAATTCACCAAGGTTGCCGGTAGGGTCGTTTTATCCATGCGACATTTGCTCCCGTCAGAAAGTCAAGACATATTATATCAGATAGGCATAACGGAAAATGCCGCAGGATATAACATCATGCGAACGGATACGCTGCTGTTTTCAGATGTTTATATTCACACCGGTTTTATAATGGTGTAAACTTTTTAAATGTTTGTGATGCGAGAGGAAAGGGAGTTGTCGGCGTATGCCTGCTGCTAAAGGGAAAAGAAGTAAGAAGGGGCCGGACAGATTGTTGATATTTCTGCTTCGTCACGGCAAGCCGGAGTTTCCGGACGACAGGAAATATGTATACGGGCAGACCGATTATCCCCTGGCCGAACTGGGGGAGCGTCAGGCGCGCAGGATAGGTTCGGTCCTCTCCGGGATAAAGATGGACAGGATAATTTCCAGCGACCTAAAAAGGGCCGCCGCCACGGCGGATATCGTCGCCTCTCTGCAGAAAGACCCCCTCAAGCCGGAACGGGACAGCGGGCTCAGGGAGATCAATATGGGCGTCTGGGACGGGATGACAAAAGACGATATTAAGGAAGGCTACGTTGATATATTCCGCGATCGAGGGCTTGACCTGGGAAACGTCGGAGCCCCGGGAGGGGAGACGTTCCGGGAGGTCAGCGTGCGCGGCGTCGCGACGCTGAACCGCATCATAGAGGGTTCCGCCGGTATGGAGAGGGTACTCATAGTCGCGCACGGCGCTATCATGTGGGGTATGCTCTGCGGGCTTTTCGACCTCAGCCTGGGGGATATATTCCGCTTTGGCCTGGATCACTGCGCCCTTCACATGGCGGAGTACAGGAGAGTTCCGGCGGAGTGGGGACAGTTCCGTCTGCTGCGCTACAACTGGTCCCCCGATCTCATGGATTACAACGAAGACCTCGTCTAGGAGAAAAGCGGGTTGGCTTCGAGAGTGCTCGTCATAAACCCGGGGGCGACCTCGACCAAGATAGCGTTTTACAGCGGCGGTAAGTCGATGTTTCAGCGCTCTCTGCCCCACGGAGTCGATGATCTCAGGCGTTTCGCCTCTTTTTCGGATCAGATACCGTACAGAAAAAGCCTCATACGGGACGCTCTGTCGGAGGCCGGCATCGACGGCGGCTCATTCGACGCGGTGGCGGGCCGGGGGGGTATTCTCGCGCCGGTGCCCGGGGGCGTCTACGAGGTATCGGACGCGCTTTTGGACGACGCGCGGGAATGTCGTTACGGAGAGCACGCCTCCAACCTGGGGCCTTTGCTGGCTAACGATTTCGCCGTCATGTCCGGGTGCGCGGCGTATGTGGTCGACCCGGTCTCCACGGACGAGTGGGCTCCGGTATCGCGTTTGTCGGGGCTTCGCGGCGTCGACAGGGTGTGTCACTTTCACGCGCTGAACCATAAGGCCGTCGCCCGGGCGGCAGCGTCCGAAATGGGGAAGCGATACGAGGAAGTGACCTTTATAGTCGTGCACATGGGCACCGGCATAAGCGTCGGGGTTCACACAAACGGCAGGGTAGCGGACGTGAACGACGCTATGAACGAGGGGGCCTTCTCGGTCGACCGTGCCGGCTCCGTGCCGGTCCTGGAGCTGGTGGACCTCTGTTATTCGGGGCGCTTCTCCCACCGTGAGATGAAGCGTCTGCTCAACGGCGGCGGAGGAATATTCTCCTATCTGGGGACCAAGGACATGCGCGAGGTTGAAAACATGGTGAGGGACGGAGACAAGACCGCTGTCCGCGTGCTGGAGGCTTTCGCCTATCAGATAGCGAAGGACGTGGGCTCGATGGCGGCCGCTTGCTCGGGGAGAGTCGATCTGATAATCATCACCGGCGGTATGGCGCGTTTCAGGGAACTGACCCGCATGATAACCTCCAGGGTCGAATTCATAGCCCCGGTAAAGCTGATTCCTGGCGAGCGGGAGATGGACGCTCTCGCGTCCGGCGTTTTAAGAGTGTTGAATGGAACGGAGCGGGCCCTGATTTACGCTCCCTGCAAAAAATAAGATGGAGGAATCAATATGAACGTTACGAAAAAAGTGAAAATAGCGCTCGTCATAGCGGCGGTGCTTATAGTTCTGGCGTCGGCCGCGTATCGTTTCGTCACCATGTCCGGCGTCATGACAGGAGAGTCGTCGATAGGCCGGAGTATAACGAACATGCTGAAGGGCAGCGTCACAGGGGAGGTAGGCAAAGAGTACAGCACCAAGTGGTTCAGCTTCACCGTCCATTCGGTAAAGAAGGTCGGCGAATACGCCGGATACAGCCCTGAAGAGGGCAATGTGCTGCTGGACGTCGATATAGAGGAACGCTGTACGTTCGACGAAGATATAGACATGGGAACGTTCGATTTCTTCGTCGACGCGGACTCGTTTCTGGATTATGTCTATCCCCTCGATCCCCGCGACGGTACGATGATGCCGGAGGAATTCACACTCGAGCCCAAAGAGAGCAGGCGTTATCACATGGTGTACGAAGTCCCGGAGGACACTAGGGGGCTCAGGCTGATCTACAGGGAGGTAGACGAGACGGACAAGGAGCACGCGACCTTCACGATAAATATCGCTGATTGATCCACGCGAAAAGACCGGGCCGGCGGGCGCGTCATTGAGGCCAGGAAAACCGGCCCATTGCGAGTATAGCGTTCGTTCGGCCGTCCACTATGAAATAAAGGAACGGATGGTCGGCCCGGAATATTTTCCATTCGGGTCCCGGCTCCTGCGGCGCGCCGGCGATGACGGCGGATTCCGGGCGGGACGAAGCGTTTTTTTCGTTCACCTCGACGACGGTTTTATGCACGGCTTTGCCGAGGCCGGGGAGCCCTTCCGCGATGCCGGAAGAATCGGACTTGACGGCGAAGGTGTTTTTGAGCCCGATCCCGCGCAGGTGATCCGATAATTCGTATTGGATCTCCGCCCTGAAACGGGGAATGACGAGCAGCGCGTCTGTTTTCTCGAAGGACTCCATAACCTGGTCGAACAATTCATGCGAGAGAAGCTGCGCGCCAAGATCGTCCTTATTTGCGGGAAGCATCGCTATCAAGCTATATACGCCTTTCCTGCCAGGTATCCTGACCGCCTGGAACATATCGGTCTCGCAGTAGTCGACGCTGCCCGCCCTGCGCATCAGCGGAGAGTCCATGGATGTGCCTTCGGCGGTGTAGAACGGTCCTGTTTCCGTGTGCTCCGGGGGGAACTCGTACTCCCACTCCGCTCTGAAATAGACCGCGCTGGCGGAAAGCGTCCCGGAGCCCGGGCCGATATCGCCGTTCAGACTGTTTATACCTTCCCACGCCCCTGACTCCGCCCGCCTGTTTATATCTCCGGAAGCGCCGGAGCCGTTCCGATAATCGAGTTTTCTGACCTCCGCGTCGAAAGAGCCGCGCGCCCGCGATGCCCACTCTTCGCTGATATCCGCGGATACGCCGGGCATCAGGGCGTGCTCTGTCCGGAAGACGGAGAAACTCTCCGGGGTCCGGGAGAACATTTCAGCAAGCACACTTATTCCTTCCGGCGTCGCTTCCCTGTAATGAAATACGGATTTTATCTCACCTTCGGCGTATTCTCCGGAATCCTCGCGAAGCGCGGCGAAACCGGAAGCGAGGTTATAGGGCGAAAACAGTATGTTGGAGGACGTTCCCCCGGCGAGTTCCTTGTACAGGTCGAAAGCGAAGGCATTTATGGACGCCGCGGCGATCCGGGCGGAGGCCATATCGTCCGAACTCACTTCCGGCAGCGCGTCCCCTTCTTCCTCCCGGTGGGGAGGCGCCGGTTCCTCGGGGCGTACAATCGGAGCGCCGGAGACGCCGTCGTCGCGCAGGACGCCGCGCGTCACAATGACCGTCGATATGATCAATATGCAGACGAAGTAAAGGACTGCGGTTTTGGGGGCGCCGGAAAAGCGCATGATCACACCTGATACAGCGCGTCAGCCGTGGACGGACAGTATGAGGAACACTTTTCCTCCCTCCACCCTGAACGGCAGGGTGAAACTTTTAACGTCGGATTTTTTGGGCGGGATGGCCTTTATGTTCTCTCCGGAGAGCATCTGAGGCGGCGTGATGTCGAGGCCGGGTATGTTGGCTTTTATCAGGGCCTGTCCGCTGATCATGTTCGTGAGTTCTCCCAGTACGCTCATGGACATGGGATCTTCCGTATCCGCCTTCACCATGCCGCCGGTGAAGGCTTTGACGTAGGCCTCGAAGGACTGCATGTCGACCATGAGGGACGCGGTGCTGTGGACCGCCCCTCCCACTATCCCGATGAGCGCGGCGGCCCTGCTGCCGGGGGCGTTGATGCCGGAGGCGATCTCGGATTTCAGAAATTCGGCGTCTATCCCTACCGTCTGGCTTACGCTGATGAGGGCTCCCGTATACGAATTGACCAGAGTTGAAAGCAGATTCCCGCTATCCGCCATATTTCTCCCTACCTCCTGCTGAGATGCTAAGCCATATTTTAGCATTTCGAAGTTAAAATACCATCACGTAAGATGACTATAAAATTACCGATACTGCCCTTTTCATAATAGCCCAGGCTGCCATGTCGTCGATGGAACGGGGAGGGGTGCGCAGGGCGAGCGGTATCAGGCGAAATATCCCCGATGGAGGATGGAGCCGCCAGTACAGATCTCTCGCCTCCAGGGTCGTCATGTGCTCTCTCACCAGCGAGGGCACGATGTAATATTCTCTCATCAGTTCTGCGTATTTTTCGTGGGACGTGCCGTCTCCGAGAAAAATCCGCGATATCGCGCAGCCGGTCGGGGGACGCCCTTCGGTCGACCATTCCGAAAGCGGCTCCCAGTTCCCAGACGCCGCGCATCCGAGAGCAGTACACGTCCTCTCCGCCGGGACGATAGCGGCGTATACGAGTTCATCCGGGAAGCCGAAGGCGACGCCGAATTTCTCCCGGCCCGGGTCGACGGCGCAGAACATCTCCTGAGTCATCTGTCGTTCAGAGTCGACTCCCATCTCGGGTACATCCACATCCACTGCTCCGGCGAGGCCATGATCCATTTCGATATGGTCTCGTTGCACCTGTCGGCGGCGTACCGCACGTCCTCTCCGAACGGACGTCCGTCGGGTCCTTCCAGCGCCGGTTCTATAAAAAACGACATATGAACGCCGTCCGGGCCGCGGATGATATGCGCCGGCAGGACGGGCGTTCCGTATTTCCTCGCCAGTTTTATGGGACCGGTCGGAGTACTGGCGAGGTGGCCGAGAAAGGGCGAGAGCACCCCGTCGCTTTTCGCGTCCTGGTCGAAAAGAACCGCCAGCACCTCGTTTCGTTTCAGGCACTCTATAGCGGCGCGCAGATCCAGCCCCTTGGCTACCGGTTTCACCCCGGCTTTTGCCCGGAGTTCCGCTATCGCGTTCGTTATCCTGTCGTCGCGCTGCTCCGCGCCTATGGCGCTCATCGGTAACCCGTGCCCGGCCAGCGCCGCCGCGGCGTACTCCCAGCAGCCTATATGGGCGGAGAGCAGGATGACGCCGCGCCCCAGTTCCAGCGCTCGCCGCACATGTTCCTCCCCCGTTACGGCGACTATCTCGTCGAGGGAGATGCAGGTTTCCGGCAGCATTATAAATTCCACGAGCGCCTTTCCGAAGTGGACATAAGAATCCCTCACGATCTCACGCGCCCGTGCCTCCGTGACTCCCAGCATCCTGACGCATCTCGACCTGGCTTTGGACGCTCTGCTGAAGGAGAAGAAATTCAATATTTTCCCTGCGGCGCCGCCAAGTTTCAGCGCCGCTTTCCGCCCCAGCACGCCGCATACGAACATGAAGCTCCGGAGAACCGCCCAGATGAAAGGCTGGCGCCCTGCCATTCAGCGGATACCCAGGGCCTGCCGGACCGTTTCCGCGGACACTTCCAGCACCTTTATCCTGGCGTGGAGTTTGTCGTTGGCTTCCACTATGGTCCAGGGGGCGTACGTGGTGCTCGTGCGCAGCATCATCTCGTCGGCCGCCTCCTCGTACAGGTCCCGCTTTTCGCGGTTTCTCCAGTCCTCGTCGGTTATTTTCCACATTTTGTCCGGGTTCTGCCGGCGCTCATTGAAACGCCGCAGCTGTTCCTCTCCGTCCGCTTGAAGCCAGAATTTCACTATTATAGTCCCGTAATTCGACCACTCGTTCTCCATATCGTTTATCTCGCCGTAGGCCCGCCGCAGCTCGTCCCCGCCGGCGAAACCCTCGACCCGCTCCACGAGCACCCTGCCGTACCAGCTCCTGTCGTATATTCCGATGTGTCCGGCTTTTGGAAACGAGTTCCAGAACCTCCAGAGATAGTGGTGAGCCCTCTCCCAGTCATTCGGCGCGGAGGTGGGGGAGACCTGATATCCTCTCGGATCTAGTTTTTGAGTGAGGCGTTTGATACATCCCCCCTTGCCGGAGGCGTCCTGTCCCTCGAATACGATCACCATCGGCCTGCGGACCTTGTACAGTTCGTACTGCAGCTCGCGGAACGCCTCCTGAAGTTTGGGGAGGCGTTTTTCGTATTCCTCGCGCGGTATCGATCTGCTCAGGTCGAGGTTTTTCAGCACCGACGGAGCGAAGGTGATCCCCCCGGGACCCTCGGACACGGCGGAACCTGCGTACGCTTCCGGCGCTTGTGTGGAATGGGATAACTCATCCAGACGCTTTTCGATGCGCCGCGTCACGGACGCAAGTATCTTTACCGCCGCGTGCCGCCTGTCCGTGGCCTCTATCAGCGTCCAGGGGGCGTAGTCCCTGTCGGTGTACTGTATCATCTCGTCGATTTTGACCGCCGTTTTGTCATAGTTTTTATTTTCGCTCCATTCCCGTTCGCTCACCCGCCATTTCGACGAACTGTCGGAGTCCATCTTCTCAAGACGCCGTTTCTGCTCTTTTCTGCTTATATGGAGGAAGAACTTTATTATCACTGCTCCGTCCAGCGCCAGCGCCCGTTCGAAGGACTCTATATCCCCATACGCGGTTCTGCGCTCCTCCGGGGAAGATATGCCGTCCAGCGCGAGACGGTACCAGCTGTGGCTGAATATGCCTATAAGCCCCCGAGGAGGGGTCATGTCCCAGAATCGCCTCATCGGAGGCCAGCAGGCGTTTTGATTGTCGTCTCTGGACGAGTGGACGTAATGCACCCGAAAACCTCTCGGGTCGAGAGGCAGGATGAGTTCGTTCATGAGAGTGCCCTTGCCGGAGGCTTCCCACCCCTCGAAGATTATGATTACCGGGACGCGCGCCGCGCGCGCCCTCCGCTGCAGCGCGCCGAGGCGCTCGCGGAGTTCGGGGGCGGTCTTCTTGTATTCCTCCCTGTCCATACTCCTCGACAGATCGATTTTTTCCAGCATGAGATATCACCTCGCGTTGTACGTTCCTTATAATGATTATAACCGAAAGCGGATATTTCAGGTTCTCGGGAGGTGAATCGGCCGGATGGGCCTGAAATTATCCCGCCGGCGGTCCGTTGTGTTAAAATCTTTCAGGTCACAGATAACTCGGAACAGTCCAATTGGAGGGATTTTCCTGAAAGGTGTCCGCGGCGGAAATATACTGTATCTCGATTGCGGCTCCGGAATATCCGGAGATATGTTTTTAGGGGCGCTGGCGGATATAGCCTCGAAGCTCGACCGGTCCTTCGATCTGAGGGAAACCCTGTCGGCGGTGGCGCTGGACGATTGGGACGCTAGGGTTTCCCGCTCCCGCAGGAGAGGGATAGAGGGGCTGAAAGTGAGCGTGATCTCGAGCGAAGGCCACCCTCACAGGCACTTGTCCCACATCATGGACATCCTGGATTCGAGCGGAATTTCCCAGCGCGTCAGGGAACGGTGCGCCGAGGCTTTCACCGCGCTGGCCGAGGCGGAGGCGGGCGTACACGGAACG
>JAISWP010000258.1 GCA_031271065.1 Synergistaceae bacterium | reverse complement strand
AGACGGATCATCGGCATCCCTCTTGCCAAGCCACTTGTGCTGGCATATTCGAAATTCCGCGAGAGAATGCGCAGGATGAAGGAGTCCAGGGCGTCAGCTCTTCTGGGATACGTGCCGCTGAAATTGTTCGTCGGCCTGTCCCTGCTCACAATGGGCCTTTACCCGTACACGTGGCTGTGGGGAAACGCCTACGCTTTCAACAAGGTCGGCGCCGGCAGAGCTGACGAACGCTGCGTCAAGATACTCTCGGTCATAGGTTTCTCCGTGCAGATGCTGGTTCCGCTTTCCGCGGCTTCCTATCTCGCGTGGAGAATATTTGCAATTCCCCTGGCGCACAAGATGGCCGCCGGGACCGCCGTAACGATGGCTCTGCTTTACGCCGTGCTCCTGCTCCCTGTGAGGACCTTCGCCTACTTCAACCTGAGATGGGCGATAAGGGGAGCGGTCATAGAGTGGGACCGGGAGGGGGTGATGGTGGGCCGCACCATGACCTCATGGCTCAAACTTTTCCTGTTCGGGTCCATGTACATCCAGTATCACATAAACCGTCTCATGGGCCTCGGTATGCCGGGTTTTGCGGATGTTTCGGAGATCGAGATGGATATATCCCTGAGCGAGATGATAGATAAATTCGTCGTCATAGGGAAATCCGACAGGTCCGCCGCCTCCTGGACGAAAGACGACTGGACGCCGGAATACGACGAGGACGAGGAGGATGAAGATGGCTGATTATAAGCGATACTGCAGCGAATGTTTCCTGCCCGTCCCTCCAAGCTGGAATCAATTCTACTGTCCGGCCTGCGGGGGCCGGGTAAAACTGAGGATCGTCAGAAAAAAACAGCAGACCCAGGCTCATCCGGTCGAACGCCCCAGAGAAGACAGCCCCGAAAAGCGGCCTAAGATCAACTCGGCGAGGAAACTGACGAGGCGCGGCACGTTCGACATGTTCGCGGCCAGGGAGAAATCGGTCCTGGGCCCCAGGTTTCTCTCCATGCCGCCGGTCGTTCTCTTTTTGTCCAATATACTGACAGCCGGAATCAGATCCGTGTTCTGGATGATGTATCACATGCAGTCCCTCGTCATGATGGCAAAACCGGAGGAAAAAAGCATCAGGGGAACTCTTGGAATATGGCTCACAACCCTGACTGCTTCCTTCGTCACACTCGGGGCAGCGGCGTTAGATTTCGCCGTTTCGGGATTCGATATCGACTCGCTGCCCGGCTCTATCCCACTCAGGGCAGCCGCCGCGCTGCTAGCGGTCTCGTTTCTCGTGTCACGCCATATCATCCTGTGGTGCAGAGAAGTGATAATCGACAACCTGCGCGGAAATGACCTGGACGCGGTCAGGTCGAGGGCCGCTGCCTTCGCTCCCTCCGCCCTGCTGACCTGGTTCGTCGGCGTGCCTTATATTCAGCTTCACATCAACAGGATGATCAGGAAAAAAGGACTGACGGGCTACACTTCCTCGGGAAAAGCTCACCTCAGACAGCCCGGCGGTCACAAAAGGGCGGGACGCGAATCGCCGGAACCGGCCGGCGCGTCAAAGGGCTGAGGCTATTTCACCCGCAGCCAGACGGTGTAATTGCCTCCGCTTACCGAGCCGGTATACTGGCTCCCCGGGTCTCCCGGGCTCACTTTCTTATTCAGGGCGCCCGCAACGCCGGACGACACGGCAAGATTCACAAAACCCACTTCGAGGAAACCATTGCTCACTCTGGCCCCAAGCGTATCTATGCGCTCCCGCTGAACGCTTCCGGCCTGCTGGCTTTCCATATCCCTTCTGATCATGTCATATATCTCCGTGTGAGACTTCCCAGCAAAATCACCGAGATTATCGGACGACCTCGTCCTGGTTCTCATTGAATAAGACAGCATCGCGCTTCTCACCGCGTCGAGATCCGAAAGTATGGCCGCCGCCTCCGCGTTGTCGGTGCTGCGCCCCATTACGATAAAAGAAAAGCCGGCCAGTATCCCTATTATTATGACGGCCATCATGACTTCTACCAAAGAAAAACCGCGTGACTTCCTCTTAAAAAAAATGGGCGCCATAACACAGACTCCTCCCTATTACCGGACTATATGATCGACACCAATATATCATTCATTTGAATCATAGTAAATGAGCCTTGAAAACTATATCGATCAGTCGAAAAGGAGAGCCTGGTGATTTGCGAATTTCGCTATATTGACGTTGACCTTATTGCGGTATGCGGTGGAACTGGCCCCGCAGTATCTGTCCATAGCCTTCTGGATAGAGCCGCTCGCCCTGATGTATCTCGACAAAAGAAGGCATCCCGCGGCTATCGCGTGTTCCGGGTCCGCCAGCGGATTTTTTCCGGGCACGGCCCTGATTCCGTTCGACCGCAGCAATCCGTTGTGGATGTTCCACATCACCTGCATGACTCCCGAAGCTCCCTTGGGGCTCACCGCGTCGGGATTGAAGGAGCTTTCGGCCGCCGCGACCGCCGTGGTGAGAGCTGCCGGCACGCCGTACTTCGCGCTGTAATGTACCAGAGCGGCGGCTTCGCGCCATGCCGTCTTCTCGTCTATCCGTTTATTCGACTTCCTTATGAAAAGGGCGATGCCCGCCACATCCCTCTGCATGAAAGCGGTCATGTACTTGATGTGTTTTATCGCGCTGTCCGGATGCTCCGCAGCCCACTCGCCGAACTTGTCGAGCCCCAGCCCCATCTCCTTCATGGCGGTCACGACGGAATATCCATAGCCAATCTCCGCCGAAGGAGGCAGACTTCTTCTGGCGTAACGGGAAAACGCGGGGTGGACGGCGGCTGCCGGGGCGCTCCTGCGGACGGCCATGGTTATGAACTCCGAAGCCACGAAGAACGGAAGCACCATAAACGGCATGACCGCCGCGAAAAACAGAATCATGACCTTGAACATCGAAACATTGGAAGGCTTTGCGTGTTTCCACCGCGGGTTCTTAAAGATCACAAAGACGCCTCCCTCCTGTGAAAAAAGCGCGCGCACCCATTTTGGAACGAAACATGATCCACGGCAAGAGATAACTATCATAATAAAATTACGCGATTAGTCAAGCTGCCGGCTCATAGCACTGAGACATCGCAGCGGGGATATTGTTTTAAAAAAAAATGACATTCCGCCCGATCAGTGAATGTTTTTTCTGGACGCCGGTCTTTTTACCGCAGAAAAAACACAACGGCTGCCGAGTAAAAGCGGCATCTCCTGCGAGAGGCCGCATGTCCGCGAACCGCGCGCCGCGCGCCCGTTCAAACTGAAATCGTACCGGCGTCGTTACTTTCACGCGGCGCGGGTCGTACGCCATAACGTCAAAAGTGTGATAAAGTGACATAATTTGAAACGGCGGGCCGGGTGTGTATAATGGGTATCATGGGTGCGATGTTCCGATGACGATAATCTCGCAGAAACAGAGGGCGCTGGGCGACGCGCCCGTGATGGGGCTTCTTCTTCGCCTCGCGCTGCCCTCTATGGGGATGATGTTCCTCAACACGCTCGTGTTCCTCGTGGACTCCATTTTCGTCTCCTGGCTCGGGGAGGAGCAGATAGCGGCGATGTCGCTCTCCCTGCCGGTAGCGATAGCTTTTTTCGCGGTCATGGAAGGAGCGGCGGCCGGAACGACCGCCCTGACCGGGCAGAATCTCGGCAGGGGGAGTCAGGGAACCGCGCGGATAGCGGCAGTCTCAGGGCTCACGCTGGCATACGCGCTGTGCGTTCCGACCGTGCCGCTCTTTTTCCGCGGCGCGTCGGCGGCGATATTCGACAGCCTGGGAGCTATGGGCAGATCCGAACTGCTCGGCAGCACGTACCTTTATAACTTCTGGTGGCCCGCTACCGCTCCTTTCATCGCGTATACCTTCATTTCCAACAGCGTATTCCGCTGTCAGGGAGATACCGTCACCCCGCTCATATCGATGTCCATAGCCAACGCAGTGAACATCGTCCTCGATCCTCTGCTGATATTTTCGATGGATATGGGCATCGAGGGCGCCGCCGTCGCCACTATGGCGGGGCGGGCCGCGGCTTCCGCGTACCTGTATTTCAAAATGCGGCGGAGCGGAGGCATCTTCATTCCGGTGATTCCGCGCCCCCGGATGATATTCGTCAAATACTGGAAAAATATATCCTATATAGGCTTTCCGGTGACCATCGCGACCGGCAGCGTGGCCATCGGCTTCGGATGGCTCAATAAAATTCTGGCGCATTTCGGTAATTACGCGGTGGTCGCGCTGATGATGAGCCTCCGCATAGAGGATTTTTCGTTCACGATAATCTCGGGGGTCTCCGCGGCGCTGACGCCGTTTTTGGCGTTCAATTACGGCAGGCGCGATCTGCCCCGTATGCTGGAGGGCGTCAAAGCCGCGGCGGTCATAGCGAGCGCGGCGTCGCTGGCGGTGGGTTCGGTGCTCTTCGTCTTTCCGCATCTTTTCATAGACCTGTTCAGACCGTCGCCCGAGGCCGCCAGGTTCGCCGCCATATCGATAAGGTTCGCCATAACCGCGTATCCTTTCATCATCGCTCAGTTCATGATGAACTCCATGTTCGTCGCGACGGGGTATTCGTTTTTCGGCACGGCGGCCCAGCTCGTCCGGTCTCTCTTGATACGCGTCCCGTCGGCCTACCTGTTCGCCTCGCTTTGGGGAATAGACGGAATTTGGGCGTATCAGCCCGCGTCGTGGTTTTTCAGCTCGATAGCCGCGTGGGGATTCATGATTTATCTGATAAGGAAGATCAAAAACGATTTTCTGCTCGAAAAGATAAAGGCATCGTAAAAATTCGAGGGACGGCGCGATTTCTGATATAGTATCATAATTATGATTTCGGAGGTGTCTTGTATATGGATGTCGTTTTCAGCGCGATGCGGCCGACGGGCAGGCTGCATCTGGGACACATGGCCGGAGCCCTCACGAACTGGGTCGGCCTTCAGGACGGATATGACTGTTACTACTCGATAGTCGACTGGCACGCCCTGATGTCCGACTACGCCGACCCTTCCAGGCTCCGGGAAAATTCCCGCGAGGTCCTTCTCGACTGGCTGGCGGTCGGGCTCGATCCGAACAAGTGCTCCATTTTCGTGCAGTCTCACGTGAAGGAACACATAGAGCTGCACATGGTCCTGTCCATGATCGCCCCCCTGGGCTGGCTTGAGCGTAACCCCACATACAAGGACCAGATCCTGAACCTCCAGAACAAGGACCTTTCGACGTACGGATTTTTGGGGTACCCCGTACTAATGGCCTCGGATATACTGGTCTACAAAGCCGGCAAGGTCCCGGTGGGCGAGGATCAGTCGGCTCACCTCGAGATATCCCGCGAGCTGGCCCGGCGTTTCAACAACTTCTACGGACAGGGGCGAGAGATATTCCCGGAACCGGAGACTCTGCTCACCCACTACCCCAAAATACCAGGCACCGACGGCAGAAAGATGAGCAAATCGTACGGCAATTCCCTGGACATAGCCGATGAGATACCGGTGCTGGACAAAAAGATCCGCACCATGATGACCGATCCGGCCCGGGAGCGGCGCACCGACCCGGGAGAGCCGGAGAAGTGCCCCGTCTGGGACCTCCAGAAATTTTTCAACGACGACGCCTCCCAGATGCGGGAGATACCTCAAGGTTGCCGCAGCGCGTCCATAGGGTGCATCGACTGCAAGAAAATGCTGATCGCCCACGTGACGGAGCGGATGACCCCCATCCACGAACGCCGGGCACGCTTCGTCAGGAGGGACGGCGAGCTCTCCGACATCCTGGCCGAGGGCGCCAAAAAGGCGAGAGCGCGGGCGGGAGCCACCATGAGCGAGGTATTCGACGTCCTCGGTATGCTCAAACTCTGACAAGGACTATGCCGGAAGACGCTTTCAGGTTAACCCTCGGAGACTTTTCAGGCCCTCTCGACCTGCTCTGCCACTTGGTGGAAAGCAGCGAGATAGACGCCGTTTCCCTGAAGCTGACGGACCTGCTGTCCCAGTACGCCGCGTATCTCGTCGGGTCCGGGAAAGCGAGCCTGGCGGAATTGGCCGACTTTTTCTCCCTGGCAAGCCGCATACTCATACGCAAGGTGCGTTCGCTCATGCCGAAGGACGAGCCGGAGGAAGACTCCGGCGTCTCCGATGAAGTCATCGGGGAGGACGCGGACGCCCTTGACGAGGAAACTCTCGCTGCCATGCTCGAGCGTTTCAAGCCGTACAGGGCGGCAGCCATGAGGCTCGACGATCTGAAAGCCCGGCGCGACCGATCTTTCGTCCGGGTGTCCGATGAACAGGGACCGGCTTGGTTTGACATCGGGGACCTTTACGGCCTCGCGGTATTGTGGTGGAGCAAGATAGAGGAGTATTCGCGCCGCAGAGCGTCATCGCCGCGGGATGAATTCATGATGGACATCCCGGACGCCGTCCCGGAGGAAGTGCTGGTCGAGCGCAGGATGGACGAGGTCTGCTCCCTGATGGCGGAGACCGGACGCGCGTCGCTCTCCGCTATGCTGAGACACTTCGGAGGCGGCGGTCTGATTGTCACGCTTCTGGCGCTCCTCGAACTGTCCCGCCTGGGCCGCCTCCGCATGGCGCAGACCGAAGAATGGGGGGACGTGCTGATAGATGCGGGATAACCCCCTCAGATATGACATGCTCACAAGGCAGATAGAGGCGCTGCTCTTCGTCTCGCCCCAGCCCGTCACGGAGAGCGAGCTTTCCGCGGCGCTGGGGCTGTCCACCCAGGCCGTTTCCAAAGCTATGGCAAACCTCAAGTCTCTCTGCGACGAGGAGCGCGGGATAACAATCCTGAAACTGGCGGGAGGATGGCAGATGGCTACCGCGCCCGACTTGGAGAGCACTGTGGCGGCGTTCCAGGGAAACATGATCTCCCAGAGGGTCCGCCTGAGCAAGGCGGCGCTGGAAACCCTCGCCGTGACAGCCTACAACCAGCCGGTCACCAGGAGCGAGATGGAGGAAATCCGCACTGTCAGGTGCGACAGGGTCATAGACACGCTCCTAAAACATGGGCTGGTCCGGGTGGCCGGACGAAAAAAGAGCGTCGGGAACCCGCTGCTCTACCGCACCACCGACAGATTCCTAGAACTTTTCGGGCTCGACTCGATAGCGTCGCTGCCAACCCTCGAGGAACTCCAGGAGACCTACGTGAACGACCCCGGCAAGGGGGCCGGCTGGGAGGAAGGCGATGAATAGCGGCAGCGGACAAGTCCTGTTCCCGATCAGGCTCAACAGGTACATCGCCCTCTGCGGGGAAGCGTCGAGACGCAAGGCGGAGTCCCTCATATCCGAGGGCGCCGTAACCGTCGACGGAGAACCCGAACTCTCGCAGGGACGGGTGCTCGCGGGAGACGAGCGTGTGTGCGTAAAAGGACGCCCGATAACGGTCGCCCCGCCGACCTATATCATAATGAACAAACCTCGCGGAGTGCTGTCCGCCGTCAGCGACGCCCGGGAGAAAACCGTGATCGACCTCCTGCCGGAATCATACCGGCGCAGGGGCCTGTTCCCCGCGGGGAGACTCGACAAGGACAGCGAAGGCATTATAATATTGACGAATGACGGTAAATTTGCTCAGTCCGTAATTCACCCATCTTCCTGCGTCAAAAAAACGTATATCGTCCTTTTAGAGCGTATGGCGGACAAAAAACAGGTGATCGAATTGTCAGAAGGTGTTATTATAGATGGGAAACGGGCTGTTCCTCTTGAAATATCGTATGAAGGCGGAGACGGGCGTCGTCTCCGGATCGTACTGGGAGAGGGGTTCAAAAGGGAGATACGCCTGATGGCCGAGGCCGTCGGCAGCAGGGTGGTAAGGCTTAAAAGAACTGGTATCGGCGGGCTGTTTCTGAAAAAAATGCCGCCCGGCTCGTTCCGCGAGTATAATTACTCGCAGATACAGGGCATGATATCTGACGGCGGCGAAGTTTGACGTATAATCAGACCACTGTTTTAATTCTTCGGAGGGATGCCTATGCAGGGATTGGATGATCGCACCCGGGATCTGATACAGCGGCGGGTGCTGAAGCGCGTCAAGGATATACCGTCGCTGCCCCAGTTCGTCGTCGAAACTTTGAAAAAACTGGACGATCCGAAAAGCAGCGCTTCCGATGTGGGCAACATCCTGACGAAGGACCAGGCGCTGGTGCTTCGTATCCTGCGCTTGGCCAACTCCGCGTATTACGGGCTGTCGAGAAGAATAACCGGCGTCTCGGAGGCCATAGCTTACCTCGGCTTCAAAACTGTTAAAAGCATAGTGCTCGCCGCCTCGGTGTACAAATTCATGGACAGTTCCTTCACCGGCTATTCGCTGGACAGGGGCGACCTGTGGCGTCACTCCCAGGGCGTGGCCGCCACCAGCCGCCACCTGAGCGAAAAACTGAAAACAGGCGATCCGGAGGAGGCTTACATAGGCGGTCTCATGCACGACGTGGGCAAGATAATCCTCAACGACTACGTCCGGTTCGGCTACAGCATCATCCTGCGGCTCGTCGAAGAAGACGGCGTACCGTTCTGCGACGCGGAGCGCCAGGTCCTCGGGTTCGACCACGCCCAGGTGGGCGGTCTGGTAATGGAGCAGTGGAACCTGCCCGACACCTACTCCTGCGTGACGACATACCATCACTCTCCGTGGAACCTCCCCGAGGACATGGAATCGTATCGAAATGTACTCGACGTAGTTCACGTGAGCAACATCATGTGCCTGATGCTGGGCATAGGCATGGGCGCCGACGGCATGCAGTACAGCATATCGACGGACAGCCTGGAGCGGCTCGGCATAGCGGACCAGACCGAGGACATAATGGCGGAGTTTGTGGACGTCATTTCCTCCATAGAAGACGATTTCAAAGACAGCTGACGGATATGACCCATTCGGGCAGGCCGCCGGTGATCGTCCTGGACGGTCCGGCCGGCGCCGGGAAGAGTTCGGTGGCACGGGAGATCGCAAAACGGCTGGGTCTGCCTTTTCTCGACACAGGGGCCATATACAGGGCCATAACTTTGATAATGATGAGAAGCGGCGTCCCTCCGGTCGATTCCCCGGAACTGAGGCGCGAACTGAAGGAATTTCGCGTCTTTTTTTCGGGCGCGTCCGTCTGCGTCAAAGGCGAGGATGTGACCGACGCCATAAGGACCCCTGAGATAGACGCCAACGTATCGCCCTATTCCGCAATACCGGCCGTCAGGGATTCCCTTCTGGGCATACAGCGCGAGCAGAGGGGAAACGGCCTTGTGGCCGAGGGGCGGGATATGGGCACGGTCGTATTTCCCGACGCGGACCTCAAGATATTCCTCACCGCGTCCCCCGAAACCAGGGCCCGCCGCAGGTACGACGAGAGGATATCCCGCGGCGGAAACGCCGATTACGACGAAATTCTGCGGCAGGTGAACATGAGGGACGAGATCGATTCAACCCGGGAAACCGCCCCTCTGAAGCCGGCCGGGGACGCTTTGCTGATGGACACGACCGTCATGTCCTTCGAAGATGTGGTTTCCGGGGTAATGAAACTGGCCGGGAATCTCTGAGGGCGGTTTTATGTTCACGCGGGCGTTCTACTCGTTCACAAAGACCATGTTCAGGGTGTTCTTCAGGCTCTACAACAGGCTGGAGATTCACGGGCTGGGCAATATACCCGCCGGAACGGCGATGATAGTGGCCTCGAACCACGCCAGCTATATCGACCCCCCGCTGATAGGGGGGGTATTTCCCGGGCGGCTCAGGTATCTGGCGAAGGAGTCTCTCTTCCGCGCGCCGATACTGGGGTTTTTCATCAGGATACTGGGCGCTGTGCCGGTGACCAGGGAGGACAGCCAGAAGGCCGGAGTGGTGATGAAGATGCTGCTCGGGTTCCTGAAAAACCACGAGAGCGTCCTCTTGTTTCCGGAGGGTTCCAGGACTCCGGACGGCAGAATAAAACCGCTCGAGGCGGGAGCGGCGTTTTTGGCGGTTCGGGCCGGCGTCCCTCTGCTGCCGGTCTACGTGGGAGGTTCGTTCAGGTCCTGGCCGAGAGGACAGGCCCTGCCGAGACCCTCTAAACTTACCGTGACAGTTTCCCCTCCCATATATCCGGACGAGGGGATAGAAAACGAGAAAGCCAGGAGAGCCTCGCTGCAAAAAGCGTTGGAAGAGGCGCTTCTCGCTATGGAGGAGGCTTCGGATTGTACGTCAGCATGACAGGTTTCGGCAGGGCCGCGAGAGAGTGCGAATGGGGAACCGCCGTCCTCGAGCTGTCCAGCGTCAACCACAGATATCAGGATATAACAGTGCGGCTCCCCCGGGAGATGTACTCGCTGGAACCGTGGTTTCACCAGAAACTCCGGGGCGTATTCCGCAGAGGCAAGGTGCAGCTGCGGGCCGAGGTGACCTGGGCAGCCTCGACTCTTGCCGTGTCGATAAACAGAGAAGTGCTCATGAAATATTATCAGGAGCTGTACATGATCCGCAACGCGCTGGGCTCAAATCAGGATATACTGCTCGAACCGCTGCTGGCGCTGCCCGGCGTGCAGGATTCCTCCGGAAGCGCCGAGTCCGGCTGGAAGGACCGGCTCGAAATTCTGGAATCCCTGCTGGGGGACGCGGTGACGGACTGGAACAGAATGAGGATGACCGAAGGCGCTCACCTCAGGGAAGCGATCGGCGCGCACCTGGACGAACTCGAACGCAGCGTTAAGGAGATAGCCGATGTCTGGCCCGGGGAACGGGAAAGCGCGTTCGAGGCCATGAAAGAACGGATCGCGGGCGCAGTCAAAGCGTCCGGAACGTCCATCGACGAGTCCAGAATGATCACCGAAGCGGTTATAATAGCCGACAGGTGGGACATTGCCGAGGAACTCTCCCGGCTGTCCAGCCACATCGATAAATTCCGCGGGATAGGCCTCGCGCCTGAACCGGAGGGGCGCAAGCTCGACTTCATAGCCCAGGAGATGAACAGGGAGGCCAACACCATCAATTCCAAAGTCTCCAGTTCCAGGATCAGGTGGATAACCGTGGAGGCGAAAACGGCCATCGAGCGGATCAGGGAACAGGTGCAGAATTTAGAGTAAAGCGCAGCGGAGGACACATTCATGACTCGCCTAGTTCATATAGGTTTCGGAAATATGGCGGCATCGGACAGAATCGTCGCGATAATAAATCCGTCCAGCGCGCCGCTGCGCCGCCTCCGGGATGAGGCAAGGGCCGCGGGGCTCTTGGTGGACGCCACTCAGGGGAGGAAAACTAGGTCGGTGCTCATAATGGACAGCAGGCATGTGATAATTTCAGCGATCCAGCCGGAGACACTCTCGGCCCGCTTCGGGGAGGCGGACGGGGAAGAGTGCCGGGACAAGGAGACGGAGGCCCCCTTGTAATGGCCGGGGGGCATCTTTTCATTCTCTCCGGGCCTGCCGGCGCGGGCAAGGGTACTCTTCGGAAGATACTGTTCCAGAAGATGGACATGGTATTCTCGGTGTCCTGCACCACGAGGAGCATGAGGCCTGGCGAGGCGGAAGGGCGTGATTACTACTACATATCCAGGGAGGATTTCGAGCGAATGGCCCGATGCGGGGAGTTTCTCGAATGGGCCGAAGTCCACGGAAATCTCTACGGTACCAGGAAATGCGACGTGGAGGGCGTCCTGTATTCGGGCCGCGACATACTGCTGGAGATAGACGTCCAGGGCGCGCGCCAGGTGAAATCCCGGAAACCGGAAGCCATACTGATATTCATCACAGCCCCCTCGCTGGACGATCTGGAGAGCCGGCTGGAAGACAGGGGAACGGAGACTCAGGCCCAGCTAGATGTGAGACTGCGCAACGCAGCGAACGAGATGAGGAGCGCAAGGGAATACGACCATATAATAGTGAACGATGAACTCCTCCGAGCCTCGGAGGAACTCGCAGGACTCATAGAAAGATACAGGGACCGGACACCGGTCCCGTCAGGAGGTAATTGAACTTTGATCTACTACAATCTAGAAAAAATCTACACGGCGTCCCGCATCGAAAACAAGTACGCTCTGGCGATGGTCGTCTCGACAAGGGCGCGGCAGCTCTCGGAGCAGAAGGGACGGGGTCTCGAGGGCGAGGGCAGCGAACGTTTCATAACCCACGCCATAGAGGAGATAGAGAAGGGGAATCTCAGCATACGCACCGAAGCCATGGACGCGAATCAAAATGCCGCCGCGGTGGACGCTCGATAAGAAAATACTGCTCGGCGTAAGCGGCGGCATAGCCGCCTACAAGACGCCGGAGCTGGTTCGAACCTGGATAAAATCCGGAGCCGAGGTGGAGATCATCCTCACCGATACAGCGGCCCGTCTCGTCTCGCCCCTCACGCTTTCCACGCTCTCGAAGCGCAGGGCGTGGAGGGACGAGGACCTCACGTCCGACGAACATGGATGGACGATTCCCCACATAACCCTGGGCGGGTGGGCCGACGCGCTGGTTGTTGCGCCCTGCACCGCCAATGTGCTGAGGATGGCGGCATCGGGCGACTCGGGCACCCTGCTCGGAGCAGCGATGCTGGCCTGTCACGCGCCGAAAATTTTCTTCCCCGCCATGAATTCCCACATGTGGGCAAATCCGGCCGCGAAGGCCAACGCTCAGCTGCTGCGGGAACGGGGCTGCAGGGTCATAGACCCCGACTCAGGAGCGCTTGCCTGCGGTTACGAGGGCGAGGGCAGGCTGCCGTCCATCGAGACGATAGTCGACGAGACCTGGTTTTCCCTCTGTCCCCTTCGCGACCTGGAGGGGAAAAAAGTCCTCGTGACAGCCGGGCCCACCCGCGAATATATCGACCCCGTCAGGTTTATATCCAATCCAAGTTCCGGAAGGATGGGATATGCGCTGGCTTCAGAGGCCAGATACCGCGGAGGGGACGTGACGCTCGTCTCCGGCCCTGTGTCGCTGCGCGCGCCTTCCGGCGTCAAAATCATAAATGTGACGACCGCGCGGGAGATGCTGGACGCCTGTATGGCGGAACTTGCGGGAGCCGACCTGATAATCAAGGCGGCCGCCGTGGGAGACTACAGGGCGGTAAACTATTCCGGGCAGAAGATAAAACGCGCCTCCGGCCCCATGACGCTCGAACTCGCGCAGAACGACGACATAGCGCACGCCATAGGCAGGGCCAAGTCGCCGGGGCAGATACTCGTCGGATTCGCGGCGGAGACAGAAAACATACGGGAGAACGCCCTCAAAAAAATCGAGGCAAAGCGCCTGGACATGGTCGTAGCCAACAACGTATCTGACGGAGCGGGCTTCGGCTCCCCGTTCAGCGACGTGGAAATACACTTCGCCGGCGGACGCGGCTTGTCCCCAGTCTATGTCTCTGGGGACAAATGGGAGGCAGCCTCCGGCATACTCGACGCCGCTGTCACCTTATTTCGGATGAAATGAACTCCGCCGCCCCGCACGGATTGGTGTCCGTCGCGATTCCCGGTCCCTGGTGGACCGGCCTTACGTATTCGGCGCCCAGAGAATGCTCCGGACCGCCCGAAAGGGGCGCTCGGGTGAGAGTACCCGTCGGCAGAGGAAGCAGAATAGCAGTAGTG
>JAISWP010000174.1 GCA_031271065.1 Synergistaceae bacterium | reverse complement strand
GCAGCGAGAGCGGCGTGATGCTTTTGGGCTACTCGGACATGCGCGAGATCGTCGGGGTCCCCTTCAAAGCGGTGTTCGGCAAATTCATGCCCGAACACTGGATAGTCGACACCGAGATACTGTGCAGGGAGGTATTCTCGTCGGGAGGCACTTCGTCTTACGAGGAGCATGTCACGACGCTCGGCGGAAACGCCGTCGTCTATCAGGTGACGATAACGGCGGCGGAGGAACGGGGGGAGCGCCGGGGAGTCGTTATGGTCCTCAACGACGTCACCGAACTGTCCAACGCAAGAGAGACCGCGGAGCGCGCCTCCCTGGCCAAGTCCGATTTTCTGTCCAACATGTCCCACGAGATACGCACCCCGATGAACGCCATCATAGGCATGACCGCGATCGCGAGATCGTCACCGGACCCGGATAAAAAGGACTACTGTCTCGGAAAGATCGACGGCGCCTCCACTCATCTTTTGGGAGTCATCAACGACATCCTGGACATGTCGAAGATAGAGGCCGGGAAATTGGAATTGTCCAGCGAGAACTTCGATTTCGAGAAAATGCTTCAGAAAGTCGTCAACGTGATCAATTTCCGGGTGGACGAAAAGCATCAGGAGTTCGTGATACACATAGACAGGAGTATACCGCGGTTTCTGGCGGGCGACGATCAGCGCCTGGCGCAGGTCATAACGAACCTCCTGTCGAACGCGGTCAAATTTACGCCGGAAGGCGGTTCGATAACTCTCGACGCGCGCCTGGAAGAGGAAGGGGACGACCAGTGCGCCATAACGATGTCCGTCGCCGACACCGGCATAGGGATAAGCGGAGAGCAGAAATCCAGGCTTTTCAGCTCGTTCTCCCAGGCGGAGAGCGGCACGTCGCGCAGGTTCGGGGGCACCGGCCTGGGGCTCGTCATATCGAAGCGCATAGTCGAGATGATGAACGGGCGCATCTGGCTGACGTCAGAACTGGGCCGGGGGGCGGTATTCTCCTTCACCGTCCGGCTGGCGAAGGGGCACGAGGAGATCGAGGACGAACTTCGCTCCGTCGACTGGAGCAGCGTCCGTCTGCTGGCGGTCGACGACTCTCTGGAGGTGCTTGAATATTTCAGAAAGATGGCCCGGGCCCTGGGAGTCAACTGCGCGCTGGCGTCAAGCGGACATGAGGCCTGCGCGCTGATTAGGCGCGACGGTCCCTACGACATGTATTTCGTCGACTGGAAGATGCCGGGGATGGACGGCCTGGAACTGTCGAGGAAGATCAAGGCGGACCGGGGAGATCGGTCGGTGGTGATAATGGCGTCGTCCGCGGAGTGGAATCAGATAGCCGACGAGGCCAGAAGCGCCGGAGTCGACAGTTTCCTGAGCAAACCGCTTTTCATGTCCGATATCGCCGACTGTATCAGCAGATGCTGCGCGGCATCATCCGTGTGCCAGCCTTTGCCTTCCGGCGGGGACGAATCTTTTGAGGGAAAGAGGATGCTTTTGGCCGAGGACGTGGAGGTCAACCGCGAGATAGTCATGGCGCTGCTCGAGCCCACTAAAATCACCATCGACTGCGCGGAGAACGGGGCCGAGGCTTTTCGGATGTTCAGAGATTCCCATGAGGCTTACGATCTGATATTCATGGACGTCCAGATGCCCGAGATGGACGGATATGAAGCGACCTGCCGCATCAGAGCGCTGGGCACCCCGTACGCGGCCAATATCCCGATAATAGCGATGACGGCCAACGTGTTCCGGGAGGATATCGACAAATGCCTGGGAGTGGGAATGAACGACCACGTGGGCAAGCCTCTCGACATCGACAAGGTGCTGGAAAAACTCCGCAAGTACATCCACAAAGGACCGTCCGATTAAAATCTCTTAAAAAGAATGGCAGTCAAGCCCCTGCGCGGCACGGCCGGTATCCGCCCCTCACTTCTTTGGGGGTGGAATTGCGGGTTATGCGGCCGCTTCTCGTCCGAACGCGGTTTGCCGCGGCATAAATAGTGCTTTCGGCGTAATTGGGATTAAGCCAGTTTTTCTTGATGTTTCCCCGGACCTTAACATATACTTTTAAAGCTATCAGCGATAAATATCGACATTGTCATGAGATATATGTCGTTATAGATAGTGTTATTGCAAGCCGTCAGTCGTTTTTCATTAATAACGCTAAGACATCGTTATGTAAAGCAGGGGGTGTGACACCGGTGAAATGGTTGAGAAATATAAGTACGATGGTCAAGGTGATGCTGCTGGTCACAGTAATGACGATCCTCATGCTGGTCGTCGCGTTTACCGGTTACTCCACCAGCAGCCGTATAGCTTTCAGGATGGTGGATACGTATGAGGGTTACTCCAAACCGGCTCTCGAAATGAGTAAAGCGCTGTCCATCAGCAGCGAGAGCAAGAGCATCCTGGTGAACATGGCGGACGAGAGGGACAGGTCGCTGCTGGACGCTCTCGAGAACGAGCTGATGGCGAACAGAAAAGCCGTCATCGGTATATTGTCCGCCATCGACAGGGACAGACTGTCCGATGAAGGACGAAGGATATTCGAGCACTTGAGAGAACTCGGCCCGAGGTACAGGGGCGCCCAGGACGAGGCGGTGGAGACGGCGAAGAGCGGAACAGGGGTTTCCGGCCTCCGGGGCCGTCTTTTGCAGGGCGGCGATATCGCGGAGCTGGAGGCAGAATATATCGAGGACATACAGAAAATGGCGGATGATCTCGTCAAGTCGGCCGACGACGTAAATGCCCAGGCGGAAGGTTTCGCAAGGCGGCGCGCGCTGATGACGGCGATTACGTCCGCGGCGGCGGTATTGTTCGGAATACTGCTGAGCGTCCTGATCTCCCGCGCCGTGACCGTCCCGATAAACAGGATAATGGACAGCATCGGGCTCTTTTCCAAAGGGGACCTCAGCGCTGAGTTTCCGACCTCGGGAAAAGATGAGATAGGCGTGATGGGCAGGGAGCTCATGGATATGTCCGGGAGCCTGACGCGCATCATCGGTTCCGTCAAGGAAGCAAGCGGCAGGATACACGAAACTTCCAGCGATTTTATGAATATGGCCGAGGAGACGAATGTATCCGTCGAAGAATTTCGCTCTGGGGTGGATGAAACAGGGGAAAGCCTGGCGGCGCTCGCCGCTGCCGGGGCGGAGGTCAACGCTTCGGTCCAGGAGGTAGCGGCGGGTGCGCAGGCGACTGCGGAAAAAGGCACCGACATAGCCCGAAGGGTGGACGACGCGATGCAGGCCGGAGAGAACGGCATGTCGTCCGTGAGACGGGCGGTCGAAGGCATCAACGGCGTCGTGGACAACGCGTCGGCCACTGCCAGATCCGTCCAGGAACTGGGCGAGAGGACGCGGCAGATACAGAATTTCGTGACCCAGATCGGAGGCATAGCGGACCAGACGAATCTGCTGGCCCTGAACGCGGCGATTGAGGCGGCCAGAGCCGGCGAGGCGGGGCGGGGGTTCGCCGTCGTGGCCGAGGAGGTGCGCAAGCTGGCGGAGGAGAGCAATCTGGCGGCCAAGAATATCGAGGACCTGGCAAAGACGATAATGGGAGAGCTGGACATCGTGGTGAACATGTCCCTGGACAACGCCAAAGCGTCCGAAGCTGCGAAGGGGCTGTCCTCCGACACGGAGAATATAATAAGCAATATGATAGCTTATCTCAAGGAGATCGCCGGAGCGACGCAGGACCTTGCCGCCGTTTCCCAGGAGCAGGCAGCGTCCAGCGAGGAGATCTCGGAGGCTGTGCAAAACATATCCCTCAAGGTGCAGAACGCGGCGGACAAGGGCGAGCGTATGCGCGAGCAGATCGGACACGTAGCCGGCACGGTCGTGCAGATCAAGTCCAAAGCGGGCGGTCTGCAAAATCTTGTCGCCGATCTCGAAAACATCCTCTCCTTCTTCAGGATGAAGGAGGAGGGCGCGGGGAGATTGTCTCTCAGGGCGTGATTTCAGGCCGCCCTTTGCCGGCAAGTCGGTTCAGCGGTTGTTTTCGAACCTGTATCCGACGCCGTGTACTGTGTGTATTAGACGGGGCTCGGCAGGGTTTTGCTCGATCTTCTGCCTGAGCCTCGCCACGTGCTGGTCCACTGAACGGGTCGTTATGTCGCAGTCCGGGTCGATCCCCCAGACGACATCGAGAAGCGTCTCGCGCGACACGGCCTTGCCCGGATTGGCGGCGAAGTATCCGAGCAGCGCGGTCTCCTTCGGGGTGAGGGAAAACGTCCTGCCGTCCGAATCTCTTCCGGTCATCGCGTCGAAATCGACTGTGACCCCGGACGCGTGCAATACAAGTTCGGCCTCATACCCGTTCCTCGCGTTGTTTTTCGGCAGAGCGGCGCGCCGGAGGGCCGAACGTATCCTCGCGGTGAGCTCGGCCATGCCGAACGGCTTTACTATATAATCGTCCGCTCCCAATTCCAGCCCGACGACTTTGTCCACTTCCTCCCCCTTCGCGGTCAGCATCAGGATCGGTGTGAGGGAGTCGTCCCGCCTTATGTTCCTGCAGACGTCGTATCCGCTCAAAAGCGGCATCATCACGTCCAGCAGCAGTAAATCGGGGTTCTCTTTTTTATAGAGTTCGAGGGCTGTTTTTCCGTCCTCAGCCTTGACGACGCGGTATCCCTCGATTTCGAGCAGATCCGCCACTCCCGTGAGTATCGCGGGGTCGTCTTCCGCCACGAGTATTTTTTCGTTCACGTCATTTTCACCAACCTTTTGTGACTGCCGGTCAAAGGCGTATATGGCCTGAGTCGGCGTTATCCTCCGTCCAGAGGCAGCGAGAGAGAAAATACGCTGCCTCCGCCGGGTCTTGGAGAGAAGGTTACATCCCCGCCGTGACGCCTCGCTATATCGCGGGCTATCGGCAGCCCCAGCCCGGTTCCGCCGCGCGGCGACGTCAGGGAGTCGTCCGCCCGGAAAAACTCCTGGAAGATTTTGTCCGCGAGTTTCGGATCGACCCCGATCCCTCTGTCCATTATATCGACCCTGGCGAATCCGCCGTCCTTTGCGCAGACGAGCGATATTTCCCTCGAATCTCCCGAGTACTTCTCCGCGTTCGCGAGCAGGTTCATGACGACCTGCTTTAATGCCTCTCTGTTCCCTATGACCGGGAGGGCTTTCAAATCGCAGGACACCGAGTATCCCTGCCTGACCAGGTGGGGTTCGAACTGCGCGAGAGTGTCCCGAACCACTTCCTCCAGGTGCAGAGGCTTCATGCTGTATTCTTCCCGCCTTCCGGAGAAGGAGAGCACGTTGCCGACGAGGTGAGAGAGCCTGTCGGCCTCGGACATCATCGTTCTCAGGTACTCGCGCCTGCGTTCCTCGTTCTCCTGGCGGCCGGACAGCAGGAGCTCCGCGAACAGGCGTATGGAGGTAAGCGGCGTCTTGAGCTCGTGGGAGACGTTGGCGACGAAAGTGGTCTTCTGCGAAGCGACCCTCATCTCGTAAGAGAACATTCGGATCACCACAACGCTTCCCGCGGTTATGACAGAGGCGAGAATCGCCACCTGCACCCATATCACCGTGCGGGTGTAATTCGCCCGCGAAACCAGAATATCGGGAGCGGTGAGCCAGGCGCCGGCCTCCCAGCGGGGCAGGGCGGGGGATATTTCCCGGGCAGCGAAGGGTCTGCGCCAGTCCGGCGCTGCCGGCAGAAAGACTGGAGTCACTACCGGCGTCCCCGATTCGTCCAGCACGGTCAGTATTCTGGCGCCCGAAATTATATCCGGGAGAACGTCGGCAATCCGGTCCCTCAGTTCACCCATGTCCACGGTGCATCCTGCCGCCCGCCCGCCTCCCATAACCCGCCAGAAAAGTATCACGAGGCCGCCGTCCGATATGTAGGGCAAAAGCCCCGCGTCCGACTCGGAGGCGATTTCGCTGAACGAACGGCTGAACGACACAGTTCTCGAATCCGGTTCGAGGGCCATTTCGGGACCGTCCGCCGCAGTTTCGGCGTCAACCTTCCCTTCCTGAGGAGCGGCCGGTTTCTGCGCGAGAGGCGCGGGCGCGTATTCGTGCTCCATGCTCTCGGCAAGCTGTTTTTGGGCTGTGGGAGCCACGTTGCGGGCATAAACGCCGAAACCGTCGTCTCCCGCCTGGCGCAGCAGGTCGGTTTTCGCTGAGGGGTCCGCGTTTATGCGGCTTTCCAGCCTCTGCCTTTCGATCCCACGGGACGAGGATTGGACTGTTCCCGGAACGTCCGCGTCCAATGTTTTCGGACCCGAATCCGAGAGATATATTCTGGTCACCAGGTCGTAGTGGGGCAGGCGCGCGCCTTTCGTCAGGAAGTCCCCGAAGTATCTCCTGAACATCAGGCCGGAGGGTTCATCGGCGAATATCGCAAGTCTGCCGTCCTCCAGAGCGAACGGGGTTTCCACTATGGGGTCCGAGTCCTTCCATACCGCCGCTCCGGCGGCGTCCGGATATGACGCGAAGGCTTCCGCGCCGCGGCGGAGCGATTCCTGTATGTCTCTCGTGAGCTGTTCGACTCTGCCGGCGGCCAGATCTACTTCCGCCATGAGCGAACTTTCCATTCTGCGTTCGACGTAGACGGACTCGCGTTCCGCCGCGCGCAGTGCCAGCATCGAGAGGGCGATGCCCGGGACGAGCACCGCCAGCACGAATGTCAGAACCAGAATATAAAACGAGCCTGCGCGCTTTGCTTTGCCCTTCAATCCTGATCCTTCCGGTCTTCCTCCGCGTCCTCGGATACGGCGGACTGCTGATTTTTCGAGATATACGCCGAATTCAGGCTGTATTTCCTCTGTTCGTTCGACATGGCCCCGCTTTCCTCTATTTCGGAGGCCAGGGCTTCGAACTCGGTTATCTCCGCCTGCATAGGGGCGCTGGCCGCTATTGGCTTCATCGACATGTCCTCTGCGCGCGACCTGAGCAGCGAAACCGCCTCGTCAGATCTGCCCTCGTCGGCAAGTCTGACCACATCCTCGCGTATCCGGGCGTTTTTGGCCATCTCGGCCTGCGCCGCTATCTCCTCGCTGCGGCTGCCGGCCGCTTCGGACGGGTCGTCCGTGTATTTCACATCGAGAGGAGACGTGAGAACGACGCTCCCGCCGCTTGATGGGTCAGTGTACTCTACTCTCACCGTGCCCGCCCGCAGGGTCGTCCCGCTCGGCATATCGGGTATCTCCAGTTCGAACATGGCGTATTTTTCAGCGCCGTACAGGTTATATATCCGCGTTTCTATCTTATCGCGTTCGACGGTCCCCTCGCGGCCTATGGTCCCTATCGGCCTGACGAGGTCCCCGCAGGTAAAAGTCACCCTGACGCTGCGTCCGGTGAGGGTGACGGCGTCCTCCATGTCTCTCCTGAATATGTCGGGAAGCATACCGCCTGTTTTCGCGAAATAGGAATTTCCCCCGCTCTCCGAAGCGAGAGCGGTCATGAGGTCCTCGTCGTAGTCGAGGCCCAGCCCGATGGTCGTTATAGTGATCTCCCTGTTCGCCAGTTCCCGCCCCAGGGCCGCCAGTTCCCGCACGGAGGAGGGACCGACGTTCGCGAGCCCGTCGGAAAGCAGTATTATCCTCGGGATATAGCCTTTTCTCGCCAAGCGCTCTATCTCGGCTGCCCCGGAACTCACCCCGTAGTAGAGGCCGGTGTTGCCGCCGGCTTTCAGGCGCGATACGGCCCTTCTGAACGAATCGGTTTTATCCGCGGGAGTGGCCTCCACCAGGACGAATGCCTCGCTGTCGTACGCCACGACCGCTGCCATATCCTCCCGCCGCAGCAGTTCGAGGGCTTCCAGCGCCCCGCGTTTCGCGTTTTCCATCTTGCCGTCCGCTCCCATGGAACCGGATTTGTCGACGACGAGCGCGATTGCCAGCGGGGCCCGGTTTGTGACGGCGCGGGACGGTTTTACGAGCGCCCTGACGGTGAGCGTCCTAGGGGCTCCGGTCTCCACGATCGGGGTTTCGCTTCCCGCCTCGAGAGTGACGGATTCCGCCGAAGCCGTCCCGACCCGGCAGAAGATCAAAAGCGCGGCAAATACGGAAACGATCCTGTTTGATCTCTGTGACATATAAGTCACCTCCTGACATGATAATAGAGAATATCAGGACATGAGTTGCCGCGCGCCGGTAAGGAAATTGTCACGAAATTGTAAAAAACAGTCCCAAGGCCGCCTCTGCGAGATTACCGGGCGGCGGTTTCATTCACGCTATGTTCAGGCTCTTCGATAATTTCTCGTCCAGCCTGTCGGAACGCATCTCGTCCAGCAGCGCGTAATCCGTCATGTCCAATTTTATCGGGGTGACGGATATATAGCCCTCGGATATCGCCACCGCATCCGTGCCATCTTCCCGCCAGTCTTTTGTATTGTCCGCGATCCAGTACGAGTCGTTCCCGTGAGGGTCTTTCATGTACGTTATCTTGCCAGTGTACTCACGCCTGCCGCACTTGGCCGCTTTAAAGCCCCTTATCTTTTTGATCAGTTCGTTCGGCACGTTGACATTCAGCATCACTCCGGGAGGCAGCGGATTATCTCTCACATGCTCCAGCACCGCCATCGCCGCCAGGGCCGCCGTCATGTTGTGCCGGAAGCTGTCGCCCGGTTTGCGGCAGAGCGAGACCGCGACCGCCTGCCTGCCCAGTATGACGCCCTCCATAGCGGCGCCGACGGTGCCCGAGTACGTCACGCTGTCGCTGATGTTCGGCCCCTGATTTATACCCGATACCACGAAGTCCGCCGACGGGCAGAGCGCTTCGAGGCCTATGACGGTGCAGTCGGTGGGGGTTCCGTCGCAGGAATATGCGGGCACGCCCGCCGAAAACATGCCGGGATCGAGGGGGTGAACCCTAACGGGACGGTCGACAGTTATGGCGTGACCCATTCCGCTGCGCTCCCGGTCCGGCGCCACCACCGCCGAAAGCCAGCCCTTGTCCGCCAGTATCCGCGAGATGACCTGTATCCCCTGGGATATTACCCCGTCGTCGTTGGTCAGAAGTATTTTCATCAGGAACCGCCCCCTATGAAATTTATGGTCATAAAGAGAAATTTCTGCACAGCGATGAATATCGGGCTCATTATCGCGCTCATTACACCGATGAACGACAGGGCGAGTACGATCATCAGCCCGTAGCGCTCCAGAAAGAAAAAAGCCCTGAGCCCCGACGGGGGAAGGAACACGGAGAGCACTTTCGATCCGTCCAGGGGAGGTATGGGGATGAGGTTGAACACGCCCAGACCGACGTTTACAAACATCAGGTCCATCATGAATCGCAGAAAAATCCTGTTTCCTCCGAAGATCAAGCCGGGGCGGAACCTGACAAAAAGACCGCAGACAAAAGCGGTCACAAAGGCCGTGAGGAAGTTGCCTCCCGCTCCCGCCAGGCTCACGAGGGCTATATCCCTCCTGGGGTTTCTGAAATAACGCGAGTTTATCGGCACCGGTTTGGCCCATCCGAAGCGAAAGAGCACCAGCATGAGCGTCCCGACCGGATCGAGATGGTCCAGGGGATTGAGGGACAGACGCCCCTGCATCGCGGCCGTACTATCGCCGAGTTTATAAGCCGCGAGGCCGTGGCAGAACTCGTGGAACGAGAGCGCCCACAGCACGGCGGGTATTCTGAGCAGCATGTCCGCAATATCGGGATACGAATAACCGAACATACAGTTTCACCAGCTTTCTCTAAGAACAGCTTTCCACCACCCACTTGAGAGTCAGGAAATCCGAGCGAAGCACCTCCCGTCCCGTGACGAGAGGCTGTTCATAGGAGTGGTTCTGCCTGATCGTCTCCATCGCCCTGCGCAGGTTCCTTTCTATCGTGAGGCATCTCAGATGCCATTCAGTGCCCTCGCTGACCCTTTCTTTCCACCTGTAGACGCATCCGGCCTCCATGATGTTGACGGCCGCCGCCAGGCGGTTTTCTACTAGCAGTCCCGCGATGCGCCCGGCTTCCTCCCGGGAATTACAGAACGTGCCGATCTCCTGCACGGTCGCCATCCTGCGCATCAGGTCTCCCAGTTCGCGGGCCCTCGCCTCCCACGCCTCCATGCTGCCTATATTGCAGAGCACCATATCGGACATCGTCTGCTTTTTGTGGGAACCTATGAGAAAGCGCTCTCTCCTGGCTATTTCCTCCTCATCCCAGCCTCTCGCCGCGTTCCGCTCTATCCTCAGGTCGGCCGTCGACGTGACGCAGATGACGCAGTCGATCAGGTCGAACCAGCCGACCTCGAAAAGCAGCGGTATCTCCATCACTATCCATCCGCCCAGATTGTGGACTTCCTTCGTTATGCCGGCGATCGCGCCGGGATGAGTCACGCCCGTGGCGAAGCTGTAGTTCTCGTCGCTGCTGAACACCATATCGCTGATCTTTTTAAAATCGGGAGTGTCTGGAGAGCCGTTTTTGTACATCCCCGCGCCCCATCGCCCGATTACCTTTTCCGCCGTTTCGGGCCGCGACCACTGCTTTTTCGCCAGTGCGTCGAGGTCGAATACGTTCGCGCCGAGGTCCCCCCAGATCCTGGTGAGGGTGCTTTTACCAGCGCCAGATTCTCCCGTGACCGCTACGGTAAACATCGTGTCCGCCTCCGCTCATCGTCCTGTCATCTATTTCGGTTCCGTCGGGCAGCTCCCGGATGAACCGCGAGAAGGGCGCCCTTTTAAATCCCCCGAAGATCAGCCTGCTCGCCGCCCCCGACATATACAGCCTTTCACGGGCTCTTGTCATGCCCACATAGCACAGTCTCCGCTCTTCTTCCATGGGGCCGGCGTCCATCATGAAGCGTTCGCTGTCGGCAGCGCGGCTTGCGGGAAAAATTCCCTCTTCCATACCGGTCATGAATACCACCGGAAATTCCAACCCCTTCGCCGCATGGAGCGTCAGGAGATTTACCTTTGATTCCCCCGCTTCCAGCGTCTCCTGATCGGTGAAAAGAGCCGCTTCCGCCAGCGCCTCCGCGATATCGCCCGAATCCGGCGCCAGGGAGGCAAACTCCTGGATATTTTCCAGTCTCTCGACGCAGTCCTCCGGAAATTCCTCGCGGATGTATCCGGCGTAATCGCCATTATACAGTATATAGTCGATGGCCCCCTTGAGGGAATCCTCGCGGTTTATCGCCGCCATCACAGAGGCCAGACGCTTCGCCCCTTCGCCCGCTTTGCCCTTCAGCGGGGGCGAGGCGCAGACGCCGTTCCACACTTCAGAGGGCTCGCCCTCGGCGAGCGCCAGATATGAGGCCATCGCCTCCACCGCCTTTTTCCCCAGTCCTTTTGGGGGTACGTTCGCGATCCGCTCCAGAGAGACCGCGTCCCGCGGGCTGACGGCAAGACGCAGCATCGCCAGCACGTCCTTGACCTCCTTGCGCTCGTAGTAGGCGACGCCCCGCACTATCCTGTAGGGGACGCCGTGTTCCAGAAGCGCCTGTTCGTACGTGCGGGACAATGCGTTCATCCGGTACAGCACGCTGATATCCCCGTAGTCGTATCCGTCGTTCACGAGACACTCTATCTCGCCGGCCAGAAATTCCGCCTCATCTTTGTCGCTGCGGGCCAGCAGAAGGCGCACTGGGGCGCCCTCCGGCTGTTCGGTGCGCAGGTTTTTCTCGCGCCGCGCGAAATTATGGCTTATCACCGAGTTGGCCGCTTTCAGTATATTGGCGGTCGATCTGTAATTCCTGTCGAGTATGACGATCCTGGCGCCGGGGAAGTCCTCCTCGAAACGCAGGATCAGGGACACGTCGGCGCCCCTCCATCCGTATATCGACTGGTCCGGGTCTCCGACCGCCATGATGCGCCCCCTCGGGCCGACCAGCAGCTTGAGAAGATTATACTGGGGGGCGTTTACGTCCTGGTACTCGTCGACTAATATCCAGTCGGTGTTCATGCGCTCGCGCAACAGTATCTCCCCGTCCGAGGCGAGCAGGTGAAGGGGCAGGATCATCAGGTCGTCGAAGTCCAGCGCCCCCTGAGCTTTGAGCGCGCCGCGGTACCGGTCGTATATCCCCCGAAGGTTTTCGTCCATATCCGCTTCGAGCGTCCGGGGGTCGCATCCGGCGTAGGCTTTGGATATATCTTCCGCTATTTCGCCGTAAGACCTTGTCTCGATGCCCATCTCCCGCGCGAGTTTCTTGACTACGCTTCGGCAGTCTCCCCTGTCGAACACGGTGAAATTCCGGGGATAACCCATGCGGGAGAGGGACTGTCTGCTGCGCATGAGAAAACGAAGCCCCCAGGAGTGGAACGTGGATACCTGCATACCGTGAAGATTTTCCCCCACTATCGACCGCACGCGGCCCAGCATCTCGCCCGCGGCCTTGTTGGTGAAGGTCACGGCGAGTATTCTGCCCGGCGGTATATGTTCGCTGCGCACCAAGTGGGCTATCTTGGCGGCCAGTACCCTTGTCTTTCCGCTCCCGGCCCCGGCCAGAACGAGTTCGTGCCCTTCGCACCACTCCACGGCCTCTTTTTGCTCCGGGTTGAGCCTCAATTCGGTGAATTCCGTCATGTCGAAGTTTCTGTCTCCCTAAAATTAAAGGGGTAAGCGGTGACGCCTACCCCCCATGACGCTTACGCGTTCAGATGCGTACATCCCCGCCCGAGGGGCTACTCCTGGGGCTCCAGGAGTCCGTATCCTCCGTCGTTGCGCTTGTAGACCACGTTGTAATTGCCGGTGTCCCCGCTGCGGAACATGAAGAAACTGTGCCCAAGCAGGTCCATCTGGCGGGCCGCCTCGGCCGGAAGCATCGTCGCCACCGGGAAACGCTTCACCTTCACGATGTCCGTGGAAGTTTCGTCGTCGTCGTCCCTCTTGTCCCCGAAGATAGCGGCGGGCAGGTCGAAGGATATATCCTTGGTCTTTATGTGGGTGCGGTCTTTAAGGTAATCCTTGTGGCGCTTCACCTGGCGCTCTATGTTCTTGAGGGCTTTGTCGAACGCCTTGCGCATGTCGGGGGCGTGGTCTTCTCCGCGCATTACGATGCCGTTCGCGCTGGTGGTTATCTCGACTATGTTCATGCCCCGTTTGAAACTCAGCACTACCTGCACGTCGTTGATCTTGTTGAAAAATTTCTCGATCTTGGAAAGTTTTTTTTCCATAAAATCCTTTTGATCTTCCGTTGCCTCGACGTTGCGGGTGAAAAAACGAACATCCACGGCAATCCCTCCTCTTTTTTAAAACAGCGCGTTTTGATGCTTCGATCCCGTAACGTTATTCTAACATCTCGATATTTTCCCCGCAACGAGTCATTGAGCGTTGCCGGTCCGAGTAAAGTCATCTATAATATCGAAATCTTTGGCCTGACGGCTGCGGGACGCGGCGTCCCGGGCGCTGCCGCCCAAAAGGCCGCAGATTGAGGGATCGGGAGTGGTTGAGATGAAGCTGAAATTATCCAGGAGGGCGGAGCGCACGAGTCCGTCGGCGACGCTGGCCATATCGGCGCTGGCGCGTGAGCTGAAGGCGTCGGGGCGTCCCGTGCTCTCTTTTTCGGCGGGGGAACCTGATTTCAGGTCGCCGGAAAGCGCGCTCACCGCGGCTAAAGACGCGATAGAGCGGGGGGAGACTCATTACACGGCAAATTCAGGGATACCGGAGCTGAAAAGTGCCGTAATTTCCTATTACAGGGATCGCTTCGGCCTGGAATATTCGCCCCAGGAGGTCATAGTATCCGGCGGAGCGAAGCAGGTGCTCTACGAGATCATCCAGACGCTGACGGACGAATCGGACGAGGTCCTGCTGCCGTCTCCCGCCTGGGTGAGTTACGTCGAACAGATACGGATGGCCGGAGGCTGCGCCGTGCCGGCGGACACCACGGATACCGGCTTCATCCCGTCCGAGGATAGGCTGAAGCGCGCGCTGTCAGACAGGACAAAGGGCATCATTCTGAACACTCCGAACAACCCGGTGGGGACCGTGTACGATGAGGACACGCTCCGTATGATAGCCGGCCTGGCCCGGGCCAACGATCTCTGGATAATATACGACGAGATATACGAGCGTCTGGTGTACGGAGAGGCGAAACACCGGAACATCCTCCAGCTGGCCCCGGATCTGAGAGATCGCGTGATCATAGTGAACGGGGTCAGCAAGACCTACAGCATGACCGGGTGGAGGATCGGATACGCCCTCGGCCCGAAGGAGGTAATCGCGAAGGCCGACGACCTGCAGAGCCACATGGCGAGCAACCCGTCGTCCATAGCCCAGTGGGCGGCGGTGGGCGCCATAAACGGCCCGGATGATTACATCGAGCGGTGCAGATCGGAGTTCGAGCGGCGCAGGGATATTCTCACCGGCATACTCGGCGGGGTGAAGGGACTCTCCATGACGCGCCCGGACGGCGCGTTCTACGCGTTTCTCGACATCAGGAATACCGGTATCCCGGACGACATGGAGTTCTGCCGCCGGATTCTGGAGGAAAAATACACGGCCTTAGTTCCGGGTTCCGCGTTTCTGGCCCCCGGTTTTGTCCGCATGTCTTACGCCTGTTCCGAGGACGATATACGGGAAGGGGCCTCCCGGATAAAGGATTTCATAGAGTCGCTGCGGAATGAGCATCCGCAATATTGAAAGATGGTGAATTTGGGAGGGGGAATGTCACATGGGTTCGTTTGACGCGCCGATGCGGGCCGCCAACGCTGCGCTGGGCAGGAAGATCGTCGATTCTCTCATGGCGAACGGGTACAAGACGGCTGTTTACGCGGATACCGCCCCGGAAGCGCTCGAGGCTGCCTCCGCCCTGATCCCCGACGGGGCGTCCGTCGGGGTTCCCGGAACCGTCACGGTCCGCGATATCGGGCTCATTGAGAGGCTGGCCGAGAAAAAGTGCAGGGTGTATCACCACTGGGATCCGAAACTGACGGCCAAGGGCAGGATAAAACGCCTGAACGACGAAAATTCGTCCGACTGGTACGTCACCAGCAGCAACGCTATGACCGTCGACGGAAAGATGGTCAATATCGACGGCACCGGAAACAGGGTCTCCGCTATGGCGTGGGGACAGAGCAAAATACTGTTCATCGTCGGGATCAACAAGGTGGAGCGGGATCTGGAGCGTGCTATGGCCCGGGCTAAAAACGCCGCGGCTCCGGCAAACACCGTAAGGGTGGGCATGGCGGCTCCATGCGTAAAACTCGGTTACTGCGTGGACTGCAGCGCGCCGGAACGTTCCTGCCGCGCCGTGCTGATCCTGGAACGGGTCCCCTTCGGCAGGGAAGCGCATGTAATCCTGGTCGGAGAGCGGCTTGGTTATTAAAGGCGTGTTTTAGTCAAACTTGCGGGATCACGGCGCGCGAAATTTTGCCCATAGAGCCGGGGCAGCGTCACCAGCCCCGGCCGCCGCCGCCCCCTCCTCCTCCGCCGACTCCGCCGCCGCTGCCGAAGCCGCTTCCTCCTGAAAATCCCCGGGACGATTTTCTCGCTTTACGGGCCAGTTCAGCCCTGTAGCTTTTTGCGGATGAATTTATGAGCCCGGCGAAATCGCCGTAAAAGCGGCGGGGGAAGCGCCAGGGTCTGCCCGTCCCCCATGATTCTCTCCTGTCCCAGCCTGGCGCGTATGCTTCTTTGCTCAATATCTCCGAGAAGCTGTCGGCCCAGGTGTCGGACGCGTCCAGCGCGCAGGCGTACGGCAGAAGGCTCTCGAAAAGCTGAGGGGTCTCGTCGGGTTTATAGAGCATCGCGAGACGGTGACGCTCCGCAGTGTTCATGTACATGTAAAGCCCGCTTATCTCCTCCGACGCGCGCGCTCCTTTTTCCGTGCGGGCTGACATGAACCAGGAGAAAAACGCCGCCGTCACGGTGGATACCGCCGCGCCGATCAGTATCAGAGGGTCGCCGCCGACCCAGCGAAAGAGCGCCAGCATAAGTCCGGCGGTGATCACCCCGCAGATAATTTTGGAACCTATTACCCTACCCAGGCGCGACAGGATGGTTCCGCCTATGAAAGCCGCCTTCGCGATGGGCGCCCTCCCGGCCAGGGCGATGATACCGGGCCATGTCCAGGGGGCAAGAAGCACGAACGGAAAGAAGAGCAGCATCCCGAACAGGCTGAATAACCGGTTGCGTCTGAAATATTCGCCGCTCCGGCTCGAGTAGATTTTCTCCAGCGCGTCCGCGCAGAGGGCCCATATTTTCCCGTTTCCCCTCACGTCCAGGCCGCCTTCCCCGGAGTTCTCCTCGATTATGCCCGATATGCAGGACAGCGCGTCCGACAGCCCGGACTGAGAGCCGCGCCGCTCGGCCGGCTCCGGCGCTATGACCATTGCACCCCGCGCGTCTTGTCTGAAACTCACAAAACCCAGGACTGCCAGCTGTATTATGTCCGAGGCGAGACACTCGTTTGAAAATTTCATGTCCCTCAGGTATCGGGCGAATCCAGGTTCCATATCCCCGGGAGGTCTGTAAAGCGGAACGACGGGGCGCGGTTCGGGGTCGCGCCCCACGAAATACCATGCCAGAAAATAGTAGCCGGCTATGAGCAGCACGAGGCCGGCCGCGTATAAGGGCCTGTAATCCCGTGGAGGGGTCACTATCCCCTTGTCCCACGCGTACGCCGCGGTGAACCCCTCGCCGGGAGCGAGAGTGCGGGTCGTGATCAGCATGTCCCCGGGGCCGGACGTGAAATCCGAGCCCCTTTCCATCGGCCTGCCCGTATAGGCGGTGCTCCGCGCGACGGCCGCCCCGCCGGGCAGCGCGAGCGCAAAGGACGCCCTGTCTATCGGAAAGTCCCAGCCGGTCCCTGTGACGTTCCAGTAAAGTTCGTCGAAGGAGTCCCGGAACGCTATCCAGCCCCGGGTGCGGTAGGAGAGCGTTATCGTATGTATCCCGCGGCTCAGGAGCCTGTCAGGATCGCCTATGCGTATTTCCACGGAGCCGCCGGAGTACGAGCGCTCGGCCTGGGTGGCTTTTCCGTCCAGGGCAGCGGATATCACTTCGAAATCCGTGCGGTATCTTCGGGAATCGCTGCCGGTGTAATGGGTCGGTATCGAACGGATCAGCCCGCGTCTGATGTTTATGCCCTCCGCGCGGAACTTTATTTCTTCGGTCACGGTGAAATGTGCGCTGCGGCTCACCACCCCAGATACGTTCATCTCGAGTATGCGTTCGTCCGAGTCCCCTCTCGAGGCGCTGAATACGACAGCGGCCGCAAGGAGCAGAGCTAGGCAAATTTTTTTCAAGTCGATTACCGGCACGATTATTTTTTTATGTCCGCCGCAGCGCCGCCCGTTATCCTGAGCAGTTCGTCCGGAGTTATGGGGAAGAAGTCGTGATCGGTTCCGGCGGCGGACCAGACGGTATCGTACTGGAAAAGATCCAGGTCCAGAAGGGCTTTTGGCTGAACAGGGTAACCCACCGGCGGAACTCCTCCGGGGGCGAACCCGGAAAACTCCATTATCGCCTCCGCCGTCCCCATGCGGACCTTCCGGGCTCCCAGGGCGCGGCGCACTTTTTTATCGTTCACTTTGTTGGCGCCAGACATCAGCGCCAGCGCCCAATAGCTGTCGTCTATGAAAAACAGCAGGCTTTTCAATATTTTTTCCGGAGGGGCGCCCACCGTTCTCGACGCGTCCTCTACGGTGAATATGGTCTCGCCGGAGTGTATTATTCCGGAAGCGCAGCCGAGGGATTCGAGATGAGCCCTCACTAGTTCCGCAGGGTCAGTCATTTTTGCCGTCTCCATCTTTGCTCCCGTCACCGTCTTTTTTGTCAGGATAAATCGTCTTATACATCTGAATGTTCCTCAGCACGGATTTCACATAACCCCTCGTCTCCCGATAGGCTATGTCCTCGACCCATTCCGCCATGTCGGAGATGGGGGCCTTGCTCCACCTGGACACCGGAGTGCCGCCGGCGTTGTACGCGGCCAGCGACAGCGGAGGTTCCTTGAAACGGGCGAAGAGTCCCGCTAGGTAATGGGCGCCGAGAAGGATGTTGTCCGCGGGCCTGAGGTAAGCGTCGTCTGACATCGCCAGCTTCTTCGACACTTCTTTGGCCGTGGCCGGCATGAGCTGCATGAGCCCATACGCCCCCACGCTGCTTGTGACTCCGGACTGATAGAAGCTCTCCTGCCTCATGACGCCCCATATTATCTCAGGCGCGACGCCGGTTTTCCCCGCCGCCGCCGTCACATCCCGCTCGAAGGCCCTCGGGTACGACAATTTGAGGAGTTCGGAAGAAGCGAGATCTTCCGGCGTCAGGACGCGCTGAAGGATTGCGAAAGTCCTTGCCCCCGCAGTGAAATCCCCTTCCCATATCGCGAGACCGGACGTTCTGCAAAGTGCCGGTATGTCCGCGCTCGTCACGCCGCCCTGTGTGATTCCCGCCCCCTCGAGCCTGGCGTAGGTCACGAAACCCCACTCAGTGAGGTCGCTCGAAGTGACGAAATTATCCGGGACGGGGGAGTTTTTGATCCCGCCGTCGGGAGCCACGAGGAATGTGTAGTATTCCCCCGGCCACTGCGCTATGAGTTCGTTCCGCTTCCTCTCAGCCGCCACCGGGCTTTTCAGTTTTTCGAGGGCGCGGGACTGCCAGTACAGCAGGCGGGAGGCGAGTTCGGGGTTTCTTGCGAGCGGGGAGTATCCTGCTTCCCACTGATCGAAGGCGTTTTTCCACTTGCCCTCCTTCCAGGCGGCCCAGCCCCGCTCCCATCTGAGGGAGGCGGCCTGGACCGACGCCTGGTGTGTTGAAAACAGCTCGCGCTCGGCCGCCCGCGCCTCGTTTTCATCCCCGATCTTGATGACGGCGGCGAGCGCGTCCGCAGCGACGTCTGGATAGTCGTCTTTTCTTGCTTCGGCCACCTTCATGAGCAGTTTCACTATGTCGCTCTTTTTGCTCCGCTCCGCAAGGCTCTGAAGGCGCTGCACGGAGCGCTGAGGATAGTCGAAACCGGTCAGCGCGGCGTCGGACCACAGCCTGTATGCCTCATCGTCTTTTTTCAGGCGGTAAGCGGAATAAGCCCCGTAATATCTCGCGGCCTCCCCGTAGACGATGTCCCCGGAGGCCAGGTCGAAGTAGGTCATCGCCTTGGCGTACTGTTTCTCGGTGTACGATTTATATCCGAGGGCGTATTGTACTAGGCTGCCGAGTCTGGCGCCCGCGTCCGGGGAAAGTACGGACAGTGCCTGGGCGCTGCCGGGAGAATTTATCAGCAATGCCGCCGCCTCGTCGGCGCTGGCGCCGCCGAGGTCCAGGATGGGCCTCAGCGCCTGTATGCCGCGGACGTTGTTCGGGGCGGCTTCATACATCCTGCGGTACCAAAAGACGGATTCGTCTTTCATCCCGAGGTCGCCGGTGATGCGGGCCAGAGCGTAAGCCAGATAGTATCTGACGTTGTCCGGGAAAGGGGACTCCCAGGCGGCGAGCCCGAGTCCGAGCGCTTCTTTCTTCCTTCCCGCGCGCTCGGTTCCCAGAATCAGCAGCATATCAGCGTAAGCACGTAAGCTTTCCGGGAAATCTTGCTGTATGCTTTGCAATATCGAAAGCCCCTCTTCGTAACGTCCCTGAATCCAAAGGCCGTTGACGTAAAGGGATTTCTCCCGAGATGTGAGCGGAGTTTGAGCATCAGGCGATATATCCTCCGACGCTGCGTCCGAGTAAATCGCGTCCATCGCCTGCCAGTTCCTGGTCCAGAAAGCGTCGTCCATGGGCGAATCTCCGGCTGAAACGAAATCAGCCCTTGCCGCCGCGGCAATAGTCATAGTGAGAGCAATGAGAATTTTTTTGATGGAGATGCAGCGCATGGAATCAGTTCCGCCTTTCTGCGGGCGTCGAAGCAAATCCGGCATAAGTTCCCGGATGTCGTGCCTTGCTGATTTTCTCGGAGCGGCAGCGGCGTCCGCGTCTTTCGATGAGGTGTTCCTGTCCCCCAAACCTGGGCTCGTATGTCCCGATTCCTGCGGGAGCCATTCCGACATGAACTGGACTACGTTCCTGATGGGAGCCTCGGCCCTTGCCCCTTTCTGGAGGCTTCAGGCGCTGGAAAGTTCTCACCCCGCACATTATAAACCATACCCGCGGATAATGAAGTCCCTGCGGAATACAGGACGCGAGATGGAAGAGGCCATGTACCGCGCTACGGGCGGCGTAAACACGCACAAGGGCCTCGTATACGCGCTTTCTATACTTGTCGGAGCCTGCGCCGCGTGTTTTGCGAAAAGGGACGTCTCCCGCCGCAGGGTTTTCGAGACCTCGGGAGAGATAGCTGCGCCCTCGGCGGCGGAGGACCTGAGGCGTATAAGAGATAAACATGAGATCGGAGACGAGCTGACCAACGGGGAGAGGATATACGTCTCCTTCGGGGTCGGAGGCATAAGGACCGAGGCCGCCGCCGGTTTCCCCTCGGTGCGGAAGGCTCTGGAGTCTTTCGAGGAGTCCATCGCGCAAGGGGCGCCGTTCAGGGCCGCCGCGGTCAGGGCTCTTCTGGTACTGATGGACGTGTGCGAGGACACGAACATCATCCATAGAGCCGGGATGGAGTTCTGGAGGGGAGAATATAAGGAGGTGACGAGACAGACGCTCAGAGAGTTCAACCCTCTTTCGCCCGGAAATTATGAACCGATTCACAGGTTAAATGACCTGCTGGTTCAGCGCAGAGCAAGTCCTGGAGGTGCGGCCGATCTTCTGGCCTGTACACTTTTTATGTATCGTGGTAAAATACCAGACAACAAACGCTCGAACACCTGAAGGGGGAGTAATTTGATGAGTCTTGGGCTGAGACTGCGCACGCTGCGCAAAAACGCGTCGCTGACGCAGCAGAAGCTTGCCGACAATGTGGGAGTAAGCCGTATATATATACAGGCCCTCGAGAGCAACAGGAGAGTCCCGTCGATCAAGCTTCTGTACCGTCTGGCTGACGCGCTGTCCGCCACCGTCAACGACATAGTGGACGAATATCAGTCGAAGGGCGGCAGGCTGCAGCTGGAGGAACTCCTTTCCAGCGGAGAGGCGGACGTATGGTTTCGCAGGAAGAAGCTCTCCGACAGTGATCTCAGAAGAGTCGAGCGAGTTATAGAGGCCGTTCTGGCCGAGTGGGAGGAAGAGGACGGAAATGCCGCGGCAAAGGCGAAGCCCGGCAGAAAAGGCAGGGCGAAGGCCGCTGTATCCTGAGAGCTCCAGGTTTTGCTCGGACGCGGAAGCGGAAGCGGAGGACGGCTTCGAGTTTCCCGCGCCGCCGGAACGTATTCCCGATTGGGCGGTGCGGGAGGCGTCCGAGTGGCGCGGGCTCCGAAATTTTGACCTCGAAGTGAGGGCGGAAGAGCGCAGCGGCCGGACCGTCGAGATAAGGGCGGCGTCCCTGCCGTCCGGAGTCTGGGGGTTTCACATCGCCCGCGGAGGAAGGGTCAGGCTGTGCGTTAACAGCGATCTCCCGCATATATGGAGACGTTTTGCCGTATTTCACGAACTCTACCACCTTCTGTCTCACACCGAAGGAGAGTTTTTCTGGTCCCGGACGTTCCACCCGCTCTCACGTTTCGAGAGCGAGGCCGATATGTTCGCCTGGGCGGCCATCTGGCAGGAATGGACAGAAAACGAATAGCCTTTTTCATCCCCGGACGCGGCTGCGGCAGGAGGTGCGTATACTGCGACCAGTTCGCCATAACCCGCGACGGGGGCGGCGGGCGCCCGCTCACACCCGAGGCCGTCAGAAACATCCTCTCAGGATGCCATGACCCTGTTGAACTCTGTTTTTTCGGCGGCAGTTTCGCCCGCGCCGGACGCGAGTCCTTCGTGGAATTTCTGGAATCGATATGGAGCGCGCCTCCCGGCAGTTCTATAACCTTTTCGTCGTACCCCGGCGACTTCAACGGGCAGTACGGCGGCGAGACCGCCAGGATACTGAAAAATTACCCCATCGGAACCATCGAATTGGGAATTCCCTCCCTGGACCCGGACGTGCTTCGGAAGTGCGGAAGGGACGACGACCCCGACGACGCGCTTGGCATCCTCGCGATGCTCCGGGACATGGATTTTAACCTCGGAGTGCAGGTCATGATCGGTCTGCCCTCCCAGAGCCGGGAAAGTTCCAGAGGCGATTTGAATCGCATCGCCTCCGTGATGGGGGGCAGAGTGTGGGATTTCCGGCTTTACCCCTGTCTGGTGCTGAAAGGTACGGAACTGGAGGCCATGTACGGGAGGGGAGAATACCGCCCCTTGGAACTGGAGGACGCGGTGCGAACCGGCGGCAGACTGCTTCTGGAAGCCGAATCGCTCGGTTTCAACGTGATCCGCGTGGGCCTGCTCGATTCGCGGAGCCTCCGGGAGTCCGTCGTCTCAGGCCCGTATCATCCGGCGTTCGGTGAGCTCGCCCTGTCGGAAAAAACAGCCCTCTCTATGTCGGTCGAGCATCCCTCCGGCCCGTGGCAAATCGATGCCCGCCATATCTCGCGGATGACCGGACACGGCGGAAGAGGCATAAAACGCCTGTCCGAACTCACCGGCCTTCCGGCGTCCGAAACCGCGGCCCTGTTACAGGTGGTGAGGGGAGGAAATCAATGAACCGAATCGATGCTATCGCTTCTGGCGTTCGGGATATGACAGGGGCTTTGCGGTTTTACAGATCACGGCTCGGATTTGGGGCGGTTACCGCGCATAATCCGCTCCGGTCGTTCGGCGGGGGTGATCCGCTGATTTTATGACGCCAAAATAAATGCACGTCTTCGGGTTCCCGCGAAACTGGGCCGCACGCGATGATGGGTTTACGTTTCCCCTTCGTGATGCCGTGCGTCAGTTCCAAAGGGCAGGTATATTCCTCGCGTATTTTCATCGGTTCGACACATCCCTGCGGTCTCATATCGTCCCGGTTCACTGCAGCCGTTCCATTCGGTAAGCCGTCCTCGGAGTTCGGCGACCCCCGGCCCGCACGTACGGGACAACGAATGAAATCCAGCCGTCCGGCAAATCAATCGATAGCAGATGCCCGATGTGTAAAACCGGCGGAGCGTTCGGGGCCCGGACGTCCCGCCGGTTTCAGTTTTACGCTGCGGGCGGCGTTCTAGCGCCAGCGGGCGCTTGTGCGGTAGAAATTCTGCGCCGCGCCCTTCTTTCCGTCCTTGTCCTGCTCCGCGAGTCTGCGCTCCGCGTACCTGGAGAACGCTACGAACGGCAGCCCTATCACCAGGTAGATGAACGCCACCATTATGCCGGTGCCGAAGTAATCGTAGTAAGTTCCGGCCAGCTGTCCGTACGCCTTCGTCAGATCCACCAGGGTGATGGTCGAGACCAGCGACGAATCCTTGAGAAGGGATATGAAATCATTCGTGATCGGCGGGATGACGACGCGGAAAGCCTGGGGCAGTATCACCTCGCGCATCGCCTGCCATCTCGTCATCCCCAGAGCCAGAGCCGCCTCCCATTGTGTCTGCTGGATCGCGAAGAGCCCGGCCCTGTATATCTCGGCCTCATACGCCGCGTAGTTGATCCCGAGCCCTATGGCTCCGGCCCAGAACGGATTGAGCGTGACTCCGACGTTTGGAAGGCCGTAGAAAATGAAAAACAGCTGTATCAAAAGCGGCGTGCCCCGCATAAATTCGACGAACGCGGTCGCGGCCAGAGCTATCCACTTTGGGGCGAACACGCGGGCTATTGCGAGTATAAGCCCGAACACGATAGCTATCACCATCGCCGTTACCGAGACCTTCAATGTGAGGATTGCCGCCTCCCCGAAAGTGGGCAGCATCGACACGTATCGCGCCAGCTTTTTGTCCAGCGTCAGCTCCGGACGGTGATTCTCGGCCCATTCGTCGTAATTGGTCATCTCGACCTTCCTCGGGCTGTAGTCGTTGAATTCGGCCGCCATTATCGGGCTCCACAGTCCCCACCTGTCGTATATCTCCCGAAGTTTGCCGGAATCGCGGAGGTAGACTATGCCCTCGTTGACCTTCGTCAGTAGTTCCCTGTTCTCCTTTGTCACCGCGACGGCGTAGATTATCTCGCCTATGGGAGGGCCCACGAACTTTATCTCCGGGTTGAACCCGGCCGAGTATATGGCGATCGGGGCGTCGAACAGGGCAGCGTCAAGGCGTCCGTTCGCCAGGTCCTCGTATGTGTTGGCCTCGACTATGTAGGTTCGTACATCCACGTCGCCCAGTTCCTCGAGCACCATCTGGGCGTAGCTCTCCTTGAGAGTGCCCACGACCTTGCCTCTGCAGTCGTCCAGGCTGCTGATATCCTGCGTTTCTCTGCGGACCGCCAGCTGGAGGAAAGTTTTATAGTACGGTATGGAGAAGTTCACCATCTCCTCGTGTTCCGGCGTCACCTCCAGCCCGTTTATCGCGATGTCGTAGAGCCCGCGCTCCAGGCCCGGAATCAGGTTGTCCCAGGCGTTGTTGATGTATTCCGGCGTCATGCCGAGATAAGCGGCGAGCTCTTTTACTATGTCCACTTCGAACCCTATCAGTTCGTCGGCGTTTTGCTGGTTCGGGAACATGTACGGGAAACCGCCCTCGGAGTCGCCTCCCCAGCGCAGCGCTCCGTTATCCGCAGAAGCGGCCGGGGCGAGCGCCGCGAACAGCGCCAAAACCAGCATCGATATTAAAAAACGTCTCATCAGCAGTTCACCGCCATTCCCGTTCCAGTGAAGTGTCTTAAAAACTCCTTTGTCCTGCTGTTTTTCGGATTCGTGAACAGCACGTCCCCGTCGTCAAATTCGACTATCTCTCCCTTGTCCATGAACACTATGTAGTCCGACGCGTCGCGGGCGAACTGCATCTCGTGGGTGACGATTATCTGCGTCATGCCCTCCGAATCCAGGTCCTTCATGACCTGCAGGACTTCTCCCACCAGTTCGGGGTCCAGCGCGCTGGTCGGTTCGTCGTAGAGCATGACCTTCGGGTTCATCGCCAGCGCTCTTGCTATCGCCGCGCGCTGGCTCTCCCCGCCCGACAGGGTGGACGGGTATTTATTTGCCAGCGATTCGAGCCCGACCTTTTTGAGCAGTTTCACGGCCGTCTCGCGGGCTTCCGGCTCAGGCGTCTTCTTTACGACCAGCGGCCCCAGCATGATATTCTGTATCACAGTCTTGTGAGGGAAAAGGCTGTTGTATCCCTGGAACACCATCCCGACCTCCACGCGCATTTTATGAGCCGCGTCGAGCATACGCTCGTCCGGCTTCTGGGTCACGCTTTTACGCGACAGCTCCACATCTCCGACACGGATGTATCCCGAGTCCAGCAGCTCAAGACAGTTGAGGCAGCGGAGGAAAGTGGATTTCCCGCAGCCCGACGGACCTATCAGGGAAACCAAGTCCCCCTCCTTGATGTTTATGCTTATATTATTCAGCACGCCGGCTTCGGCGCCGTCATCGAAACTTTTGCAGAGATTCTCTATAACTATGAGTGATGCTTCCGGTAGGTTGACCATAGCCCGTATCGCCTCCAGTATCTCTTAGGTTTATGTGACTGCCCTGTATTGCGGGTAACGGTGCAGAGCGCGGCGTCATCTCCTGAGGTCGGTCGACGGGCCGCAGACTATGAAAGCGGCCGGATGAAGGCAAAAAAAATGGGCACGAGTGGTCATTCGTGCGAACCGTATTCCGATAGGTGGTTTCCGTGATGCTTCAAGCTGTTTTCTGAAAAATTTCGCCGAAAAATTCGAGAGAATAATCCGGCCCCGGCGAAGTACGCCAACCCGGGTTTTTTTCAATTTGATCTCACCTCCCCGTTTGTTTGCATTGACTGAAGAAAAAGTGTAATTGTTTTGCCCCTGTTATGCAATAGGCGCGGGGTACATTTGAAGTATTTTATTTTAGGATGAAGCGAGTCCTCCCGTCAGTTCTGCCGGCGCATTTTTTTAGCCGCGATGACCGCGGCGAGGCCAGCCCCTACGCCGTTGTCTATGTTGACTGTCACCAGCCCGGGGGAACAGGACGCAAGCATGGTGTCAAGGGCCGTTCTGCCGCCGGAGGCCACCCCGTAGCCTACGGAGGTCGGCAGCCCTATCACAAGACACGGCAAGAGCCCCGTGACCACTGTCGGAAGGACTCCATCCATGCCGGCCGCCGCTATCGCTATATCGGCTTCGCGAAGTTCGGGCAGTATTCCCAGGAGCCGGTGCAGTCCCGCCACGCCCACGTCGAAAAATTTCTTTACGGTACAGCCGAAAAATTCAGCTATCTGCGCCGCTTCGAGCGCCGCGGGCACGTCGCTGCTGCCAGCGGAAAGCACGGCTACTGTGACGCCCAGTTTGGGGGCCGGAGTGAACTCTATGGTCCCCAGCTTCGAAATCGGGTCGTAGGAGAGCGGCGGGGTACCCGCGATAATCTCCGCCTGATGGGGGGAAAGCCTGCTGAAGGCCATGTTCATGCTCCGCGCTCTCACGTCCGATGCGATGCCGGCGAGCTGTCCGTCGGACTTCCCCGGGCAGTAAACCACCTCGCTCACACCCTTGCGCTCCTCCCGCGAATAATCCAGCCTGACCTCGTCTTTGTAATCCAAAAAAAGTCACTCCCACTCGCAAATTAATTCGTTTAATAGATCGTGTTATTATAGCCGCGTTTTGTTGTGTTCTGTCCTGTTTCTATATCATTCATTCAGCGGAAACGGTTTTGAGCGCGCAATACGCGTGAGCTGAACCAACAGCGCAAGCGGTCCTTTTGTGACGGCGTTATGTTTATCCTTGAACGCTTTTAATCTGCTGTTCACGCCGTTCGCTTCCATACGCCGCTTCCATGAGTTTTATTAAAAACGATTCTCCGGCAAATTTTGCCAGAGGAAGAACAGCTGCGTCTCCCATCGCCTTGTATCCATACATTGTAAG
>JAISWP010000165.1 GCA_031271065.1 Synergistaceae bacterium | reverse complement strand
TGACCGCCCGCAGATACGCCCATAAGATTCCCTACATAGTAAAGATAAATCACAACGAACTGCTCACGTACCCGAACAAACACGACCAGATACTTTTCGCCTCGGTGGAACAGGCGTGGAACATGGGGGCCGCGGCCGTCGGAGCTACGATATATTTCGGCAGCGACGAATCATCGCGCCAGATACAGGAGATATCCCAGGCTTTCGAGCGCGCCCACGAGCTCGGCATGGCCGCCATACTTTGGTGCTACCTGCGCAATAACGCTTTCTCATCTCCCGAGGCCGATTATCACCTGTCCGCGGACCTCACCGGCCAGGCGAATCACATAGGGGTGACCATAGAGGCCGACATAATCAAGCAGAAGCTGCCGGAGAACAACGGCGGGTATACCGCGCTCAAATTCGGCAAGACCTCCCCGAAGGTCTACAGCGATCTCTCATCGGACCACCCCATCGACCTGACGCGCTACCAGCTTTTGAACTGCTACTCCGGCAGGGTAGGGCTCATCAACTCCGGCGGAGCGTCCGGAAAGAACGATATGGCGGAGGCGGTGTACACGGCGGTGGTAAACAAGCGGGCCGGCGGCAGCGGGCTCATACTGGGCCGCAAGGCTTTTCAGAAGAGTTTCAGCGACGGCGTGGAACTGATAAAGGCCGTCCAGTCCGTCTACCTGGACAAGGAGATCACGATAGCCTAGCCCTGTCGGATCCAGATAAAACATTCGCCCGGAGCGACGCTCCGGGCGAATGTTTTATCTGGATCCGCTTCATTCATGCCCGTTCGGTCCAGGGATTTACTTCCCTCACTGCGGTATGACGTCCGGCAGCGCGTCCGGGTCCCCGGCCATAGCGTCCAGCAGGATCTGCAGCTGGCGGGCAGTGTCCGCCAGTTCCGGCCTGTCCCGGAATTTTTTGCTGGTCTCTTCCGCGAGGGCGTGCGCCGCCTTTATATATCCGCCGACCCATAGGTTTTCTATCGCCTCGCTGACGCCGTCCAGGGTTTTCGCGGATTCCGCCTTTAAAGAGGCGATTTCATTCCGCAGCCGCTCCGCCTGCCCCTTTGACTCAGCCGCCTCAGCCTTGAGAGCTTCCATCTCGCTTCTAGCCGAGGTTTTGGCTTCGGAGGCTTCCATTACCAGTTTCTCCAGCCTCTTCATCTCCTCTTCCGAGTCGGCGATGAGGGAATTAAGCCTTTTTATCTCCGCTTTGGACTCCTCCATCGCCTTCGCGTTCCGCGCTATGGTTTCGTTCAAGCTATCTGCTGCGGAGTTCGGCCCGGAGGAAGAGCTTTTCAGGTTTTCCAGTTCGGCCAGAGCTCTGTCGAGCTCTGCGCGCAGCACGGAGAGTTCTCCGTTCAGTCTTTCCATCTCGGCTTTGGATCCCTCCATCGCCTTCGCGTTCTGCTCTATGATTTCGCCAAGACGTTTTATCTCAGACCCGGAGGACGAGAGCGACTCCTCCCGGAGCGCGGCCTCTGATCTCAGGCTTTCTATTTCCGCGCTCGCCGCGTTATACGCTTCCGTTCCTTGTTCCGAGGCCTGCCTCAGGCTCTCAGCCTCGGCTCTGAGCCTTTCTGTCTCGGCCGCCGCCGCCCCGTAAGCCTCGTTCTCCGAGGCCGCGATTTTTTTCAGATCTTCTATCGAGGCGTTCGCCAGGGCGTACTCGCTCTTTAGTTTTTCGATCTGCGTCTTGGCTTCCGAGATGACCGATTCCTGTTCGGATATGGTTTTACCGAGTTTTTCGACCTCTGACGCCGAACTTGCGTTCGCGTCCGACAAGCGCGCTATCTCCTCCGATGAAACGCGCATGCCGCGTGCGAGAAGGGCAGCTAAAATCACGATGATGATAACTGAAAAAGTCACTGCCGGAACGCAATTGTCTTTCAACCATTTTTTCACGGCGTTTTCCCTTCCTTTCGGGATGTATTTTTTATATCTCAGGTCACATATTTAAGCGCGGGATGCTGTATAAGCGTCTTTTTCCCGCTTTATCGCGGATATATGCTCAGGCGTCGTGCCGCAGCACCCGCCCACGATGTTCGCGCCGGATTCGATCAGGGTTCTGACGTGACGCGCCATGACGTCGGGAGTTTCCGGGAAAATTGTCTGCCCGTCCCTCTCCGCCGGCAGTCCGGCGTTCGCGTGCACGAGTATGAACGAGTCCGGGCAGGCGGCCTTCATCTCTTTTACTATGCCGCACATACGTTCCATGCCGTTTCCGCAGTTCGTCCCGGTTATATCGGCGCCTGCCTCGACGGCGCCTCTGGCGGCGTCTTCGGGGGAGAGCCCCATCATCGTCCGGTCCGTTCCCTGTTTGGTTCTGTCGAAGGTAAACGTGGCTATCACCTCGAGGGATGTGTTTTCTTTGACGGCTTTGATCGCGCACACAGCTTCCCGGAGGTCGCTCATGGTCTCTATGCAGACCGCGTCCGCGCCTCCGCGCTCGAAGGCCTCCGCCTGCTCGCGGAAGGCTTCGTACAATTCGTCCTCCGTCACGTCCTCCGTTACGAGCATCTCTCCCGTGGGCCCCATAGACGCTATGACGAATCTGCCGGTGTCTCCGACCGCCCTGCGGGAGGCGCGCGCCGCCGCCTCATTGATCTCCGGCGCTCTGTCCGCGAGGCCGAAATGTCTCAGCTTGAACCTGCTTCCGCCGAAGCTGTTGGTCTCTACCATGTCCGCGCCTGCCCTGATATAACGTTCGGCTATGCCCGACACCTCGTCCTCGTGCGAGACGGACCACAGCTCCGGACATTCTCCGGGCTTCAGCCCCAGTGTATGCAGAAAAGTCCCCCAGGCTCCATCGGAGACCAATATTTTGCCGGATTCAAGCAGGTCGGTTATCTTTCCCACAGCAGACACCTCCAAAGCGGGTCACAATTGAGTATAGCAGAGAAATACAGAAAATAGTGATCATTATGTTCGGATACGCTCCAATATGCGGAGTGCACGCCTTAAAATGATCCCAAAAAATTTTGATCAGAGTTTGTCAAAATCTATTGACAAATTTAGAAAAGCATTATATCATACGCTTAGTCAATGAAAGTCAATAAATACTGAATGACGACAGGAGGAGATAATAATGTTTGCACTGACACCCTTTAAAAACAGCATGGCATCGCCGGCACGCCGCAGCTCTCTGATGGACATCGACGACATATTCAACAGGCTGCTATGGTCGCCGGACCCCTTGGGGGGCAGGAGCACCAGCAGCTTCGACATGTACGAAAAGGACGGCAGGCTCTTCATATCCATCGAAGCTCCCGGGGTAAACCCGGACGAGGTCGAGGTCAAGATATCGAAGGACCGGGTGCAGTTCAAGTCGAAGAACGACGCTCCGGACGGCGCTGACGCCGACGATGGGAAAACCTGGTACAGCAGAAAGTCTGTCTCGGTATTCAACTACGATCTGTCCCTGCCCTTCGAGATCGATACGGAAAAAGCCGAGGCGGCCTTCGAGAACGGGGTCATATCGATCTCCGCGCCCAGGCTTCTGGCGTCCGAAAGCAGGGTGCTCACTATCCGTAAGGGCTGATTTCAAAGACGCGGGGTCTGCGTAAAAAAAGCGGGGGGACTCCCCCGCTTTTTTGTCTGACAGAACATTTCATCCCTGTAATTCGGTCCCCGTGAAACGGCGCGCCGGTCACTCCGCCGATATCCCGGATTTGGCGAAACGCTTCTTCACGATCGATATCTCACCCTGCGACAGAAGGCCCCTCGATACGGCCAGTTTATAATCCCTGGCCAGCTCCGTCTTCCATTCGGCGCCCAGGAGTTTCGGCGCGAGGCGCACCGCTTTGTCGGTCAGGTATTCGAAATATTTCGGCGTCGTGGCCCACGAACCCAGCCTTCCCCTGCGGAGAAGGGCGAAATAACCCAGGGCGGTGTCCGAGTGTTTGGATGCGAGCGGGTAGTCTCTTTTCACCTTTATCCCGTAGTCGGCCAGAAATTCCTCGATGGAGCCGTAAGCCCGGAAGTACGATTCCCTGTATATTATCCTGCCTCCAACGCTCTCGGGAGAACGTCTCAGCACAGAACGGCGGCCCGAACTCCTCCACTTCCTGTCCGCTTTTATACCGGCCCCGTTCATGGCGGACTTCCAGAGACCCGAGGTCCAGAATCCGGTCTCGTGAGCGCTCTGACAGGTGGCAGCGAACGCGTTGATGTTCTCTATCTTCTTGGCGTTCCTGTAAAATTCCTCCGCAGTCAGAGCATCCGATGAGGACGGGAACGAAAACGCGAGCAGCAGGAAAAGAGCCGCCTTGAGGATTTTCGTCATACACATCCCTCCCGAGTGCTTTGTCCTAATTGCCGATGAGATAGTTCTGAATATCCTTCCACGTCACCAGCACTATCAAAACGAGCAAAAGCGCGAATCCGAGGAGGTGTATCCTGTTCTCCCACTTCTCGGGGAACCTGCGTCCCGACACCGCCTCTCCCAGTATGAACACGAGTCTTCCGCCGTCCAGTGCCGGAAGGGGCAGCAGGTTCAGAAGGCCTAAGTTCAGGTTGATCACCGCCAGGAACATCACGAAGGTCCAAAAGCCCTGACGGGCGGCGTCTCCGGCCATCACAGCAATGCCGACCGGGCCGGCCACATTCGGTTCCATCGCTCCCGTGATCATCCGCCACAGCCCGGTCAGTATCTGAACGCTCATGGACCAGCAATAGTTCATGCCCACCCAGGCGGCTTTGTAAAACGGATATTTCATCGTGGAGGGCTGAACGCCCCAGAGCCTCGCGTCCTGACCGGGCGATACAGGCACCGTCCCGGACAGTGTGATCTCGGCGTCCCCGCGCCGCACGACGATTTCGACCTCGTCCGTGGCGAGAGCGACGAGAGTTTTCCTTATATCGGACCATTCCGCGATTGCCTGTCCGTTGATGGACAGGACTCTGTCGCCCGGAAGGGCGCCCATTCCGGCGGCGGGATAACCCGGGATGAGCCTGCCCACCACAGGCGACTTCAAATCACTGACGCCGCTGAAGGACAAAAGGAAGGCCGTCAGTATCCAGGCAAGAACGATATTCATAGCGGCGCCTCCGGCCACTATGACGAACTTCTCCCAGGCCCGCTTTATCATGAAAGACCTGGCGGCGTCCGGGACGTCTCCGGGGTGCGGCTCGTCCTCCTCGCCCTCCATCCGTACGAACCCTCCTATCGGAAAGAGCCTCAGAGACCAGCGAGTGCCGCTCCGGGCCTTCCTCGACATTACCGCCGGACCCATGCCGAAGGCAAATTCATGCACCTGCACGCCGCGCCACACCGCGGCGAAATAGTGCCCGCCCTCGTGGATCATCACGCATATTATTATCACCATCAGAAAAGACAACAAATTGACCAATTAACTATCCTCCTGCAGCACCGCATAATTCTCCCGCCATCCGCTCTCCCAGGCTTATCAGGGACAGCGCGTCCCCGAGGCTCGCGGGGCCGGGACCCGAATATTTTTCCAGCACTTTTTCTATTATATTCGATATGGATAAAAAGGAAATACGTCCCTCCAGAAAGGATTTCACCACCCGCTCATCCGCCCCGACAAGGAGCGGAGGGTAGGCTCCTCCCAGCCTTCCCGCTTCAAGAGCCAGACGGAAACATGGAAACCTCGTCTCGTCCGGAGCTGAAAATTCATAGAAAGCTCCGTCCATATCCAGATGGGCAAACTCCTCGAATTCCGCCGCCGGCAGCCGGTCCGGCCAGGCGAGAGCGGACGCGGCCGGTATTCTCATGTCGGGACGGCAGGCCAGCATCTTTGCAGTCCCGTCCATAAAAAACACTATCCCGTGAACCAGCGAACCCGGATGTATAACCGCTCCGACTCTATCGTGCGGCATACCGAACAGCTGCATTGCTTCTATACATTCTATGCCTTTGTT
>JAISWP010000119.1 GCA_031271065.1 Synergistaceae bacterium | reverse complement strand
CCGCGCTCATCAGCAGCGCGAACAGGGCCACCACGTAGAATTTGACGGCCCCGACTCCGGCCCCCAGGAATTTATCGGTGGCGGTGAGTTTTGTCTTTTCTATGACCTTTTTGAAGGTCCACTCCAGGAACGAACAGCCGAAGAATACGACGAAGAATATCCCGAGCATCGTGATTATGGTGGCTATGGCCGGCGACAGCCCCAGTCTCTCCTGGAGGATGCCCGATATCGTGCCGTTGAATTTCATGGCGCAGAAGAAAGCGCCCGCCGTGCCGAGCAGGGAGAATATCTCCCCTGTCAGTCCCCTGAAAAGCCCTCGGACTACGAAAAACATGCCTATTGCCAGCAGTATGATATCTGTGACGCTCATTCTTCCGCCTTCTCTTCCTCCGAAATGATGTAATCCAGCCGTCTGCCGGCGCTGGCGATCTTGTTAGCCAGCACCATGCAGGCGACGGCCAGGCGTATCTCCTGTTCGCTCGTTATCCCGCCGGTATCTCTGAGCGCGTCCTCCACCACGGCCAGAGCGTCTTTTATCTCGCTCTCGCTCAGCGTCGTTTTCATGCTGTACGACTGTCTGCCTATGAGCAGCGATACCTGGCGCATATCGTCCGGCTGCGGTTTAGAATGTGTCCTTCAGGGATGGAAGGGGCGGCGCGTCCGAGGGCTGATACTCGTCCACAAGGGGCAGCAGGTTTTTTATCCTCGCGGCGAGCTCCGTAAGCCTGCTCTCCAGTTCCCCTCTCGCCCTGCCCTCTTCCGCGATCTTCTCGTCGAAGCCGCGCTTCGTCTGCTGAAGCTCCTCGTCTATCTGGAGAAGTTCGAGCTCCCTCTCGTCCAAAGACTTCCTGAGCGCCTCCGCCTCCGAGCGGGCCCTGTCCCTCTCCTCCCGCAGCGATTTTACAATGGCCTCTATTCTGTCAATGCCGCTCTCTATGTCCACGATCGAATCTATCATCCGCTGTATCCTCCTTGCGTGAATATAGGTTATTATCTCACGGTTGTCCTTATTATCAAGGTCTCGCCGTCAGGTATTTCCAACGAGCAGCTTACCGTCCCTATGTCGGATATGCCGCGCGCGTGAGTGCCCCCGCATGGTATCTCCGCGGTCACGCCGCCTAATGTAGTGCTCCAGAACCTGCGGCCCGTCAGTTCGTAATTTTCCGCCCGGATGGTGATGGGGGAGGGGCGGGCGAGCCACGCCGACACCAGTTCATTCAGTTTCTCCCCGAAGGACTGCGGGTCCGAGACGAGTTCATCCTTCTCGAAGCCCTTTTTCCTGAGGGATTTTCCCATGTGATACTTGTCCGTCACCGACAGAAGGTCAATTTTCGATCGTTCCATAGCCATCGAATCGAAATTCGGGAAACCGAGCCCGTCGGGATTTCCTGGGTCTTTTCTCCAGAGGCGCGAAAGCGTCCTGTTCAGCGCCAGCCCCATGAGGTGCGAGGCGGAGTGGGCGCGGGACAGATACTTCCTTCTGTCCTCATCGACCGATAACGAGACTGCTTTTCCGGGAGCGATCTCCGCTCCGTCCGTGGATATGACGTGCCCCGCGAAATATCTCCAGCCGGGGGAGTCTTTTTTCACAGGGATGTCCCCATCGCTGAAAAACTCTCCTTCCGGGGACAGGGCGACGTACACGGCGTCCTCCAGACGGAAGGCGCGGCCCCCGCACTCCATGACGCCCGTGTCCTCGGGCTGGTCGGGCCAGCGATAATCCCTCGGGTGGAAGGGGGTAACGTCCGTTATTACCGTGCAGAGGCCGTCTCGGGCCAGCACAGCTTCCACGGAGGCTTTTTCGAGGAGCGAACTTTCGTGGAACGTGACGCGGGACAAAAGCGACGAAAGCGGCCGGATTGTCTCAGTCCTCGTGAAATTTTTCAAACAGTATCAGCCCTAAACGTAAATGGTATTTGTTTTAAAAAATCCGTCTCTTTGCCTAAAGTATATCAGATATTTTCTATGGTGATGCAGGGGGATGTTTTGGAATATTTTAAGGCGTAAATGGGAATAACCATTTTCATTTGGAGGTATTATGAGTGAAACTGAGCCATCTTTCTAAATCATCCGAGGGACTCGCTCTGGCGGAGGTCCTGTGCTGCACCGCTATAGTGATGGTCATGATCGTCTGTATAGCGCAGTCCTCGGACGCGGTATACAGAGTCGGCATGAAAGCGTTTTCGAGAAGAAGGGCCGCGATGGACTATAACTCGCTTATGAGCGAGATCAGCGCCCTTCCAGCCTCATCTTTCGCCGAGGAAGCCGTGCGGGGTTCCGTATCGGCGACGTTCCTCCTCCGCGAGGAGATATCCGGTTATCAGTTCGCGCTCGTCGCGCTCAGAGCGGAGGAAGCTGGCGTGACATGCGCGGAGGAGGTGAGGTTTTGGCGTATAGAAGGACGGGAATGAAGCGCCCGGGTTTCTATCTGCCTGTGATAGCCGTGTTCGTATTCCTCTCCATGCTGGTTTTGGGGATACTGATCGAGCGCGTGACGGCATCGGCGCGGACATCCTGCCAGCCGGTGCAGACCAGCCAGCCAGCCTCAGCCTTCCGGGGCCTGAAAATGGCGGAGGATTGGCTTCTGTCGTCGGTGCTCGAAGGCGATTTTCCGTCGGCCCGGGGATACGGCGTTTCTCTGGATCTCATCGAAGCCCTGCGTTCGGACGGCGGCAGGGCCGAGTGGGCAGGCGCGCTGGACGGGGAAAAGATAACGGTATATGTAGCCGACGTCAGCTGCGACCGCGCTGTCTTCGGGGGAGAATTCGCCAATAAAGCCGGAACTCCGTCGATACCAAGGATTCCCGGGGTCTGTTCCGAGGACGCTGTCCTCAGGTATTACTACATCCGCGGCAGCGCCCAGACGCGAAACTCCCCGGTATTCGACTGCGAGGAGGTCCTGTCGTGCCGATTAGACAAAATAAGCGGGGTCCTCGAAGTACGGAGGATATTCTACAGGTCGTCCATGAGAAACGGAAGATCGGCGTCTCTCTGATAAATGCAACTTAGTTGCTAAAATTTAAAGTATATTGTATGCTTCATTGCAGACGCAATTAACGTGTGCGCAAAGAGAGCAAAGGAGATGCCGAAGTGAGAAACGCCATATTCAAACTCGAAAGGCCGGAGAACGAACCGGCGCGAAGCTATGCGCCCGGCAGCGCCGAAGCGGAGTCCCTGGCGGCGGAGATAAGACGCCAGAGCGGGATCGAAACGGAGATACCGCTCATCATCGGAGGGCAGGAGATACGGACCGGGGATGTGGGGGACGTGGTGATGCCCCACGATCACGCTCACAGGCTGGGCGTATACCACAAGGCGGGGCGCGGCGAGGTTCGCATGGCGATAGACGCCGCTATGGAGGCCCGAAAAAAGTGGGCGGCGCTCCCCTGGGAGGACAGGGCCTCGATCTCCCTGAAGGCGGCCGAGCTCGTGAGCACCAAATACAGGGATATTCTCAACGCGGCGACCATATTGGGGCAGAGCAAGAATTTCTGGCAGGCCGAGATAGATTCAGCCTGCGAGACGGCGGATTTCCTGCGTTTCAACGCGTACAACGCGTCGGAGATATTCAGCCTGATGCAGCCGGTCCAATCGCAGAAAACGCTTAACAAGATCGATTTCCGTCCCCTCGAGGGTTTCGTCTACGCCGTTACGCCGTTCAACTTCACCGCCATAGCCTGCAACCTGAACATGGCGCCGGCTGTCCTCGGCAATGTCACCGTGTGGAAGCCCGCGACGGCATCCGTACTGTCCAGCTATTACCTGATGCGGATATACCGCGAGGCCGGGCTGCCGGATGGGGTCATCAACTTCGTCCCCGGGAGCGGGTCCGTCATAAGCGGCGTGGCCCTGGAGGACAGATATTTCGCCGGCCTGCATTTCACAGGGTCCAACGATACCTTCAACTCTCTCTGGCGGCAGATATCGGCCAATCTGGACAGATACCGCTCCTATCCCCGCATAGTCGGAGAGACCGGCGGCAAGGACTTCATGTTCGTCCACAGCTCGGCCGACACTGACCAGGCCGCGACGGCGATAGTCCTGGGCGCGTTCGAGTACCAGGGACAGAAGTGCTCTGCAGCCTCCCGGGGCTACGTACCCAGGTCGATATGGCCCGAGATAAAAGCGAAGATACTGGACCGCGTGTCCGGCATCCGCACGGGCGATCCGGCGGACCCCAAGACGCTGCTCGGAGCGGTGATCGACGAAAAGTCCTTCGATCTCATCGCCTCATATCTGGACGCCGCGAAAAAGTCGCCGGACGTGGAGATCATCACCGGAGGAAATTACGACAAGTCGAAGGGGTACTTCATAGAACCCGCTGTCCTTGTGTGCGGCGATCCGAAGTACGCCGCGATGGAGACGGAGCTGTTCGGCCCCGTCATGAGCATTTACGTGTACGACGACGATAAATACGAGGAAACGCTGAAACTGTGCGACGAGACCTCGGCGTACGGGCTCACCGGGTCGATTTTCGGAAGGGATACGTACGCCGTGCGGCGCGCCGAGGAAATACTCAGATACGCGGCGGGCAACTTCTACGTCAACGACAAGACGACCGGGGCTATGGT
>JAISWP010000042.1 GCA_031271065.1 Synergistaceae bacterium | reverse complement strand
ACGGTCTGGCGCGAGATGCGCGCCGCGCTCGAACCCCTGTGCGATGTCGTCGACTGCCACTTTTCGCACGTCTACCACAGCGGGGCGAGCGTCTACGTGATATTCCACGCCGCGACGGGGGGAGACGACAGGGAGGGCGAAAAGCGTTACCTGGAATGTCTCCGCGCGGCCTGCGAGACGAGCGTGAAAAACGGCGGCAACGTCTCGCACCATCACGGCGTAGGGACGGCCAAAGCGGAGTTCATGACGCTTGAACACGGAGGGGTCGGGGTCGGGGTTATGAAAAGAATCAAGGACGCGCTGGACCCGAAGGGAATACTCAACAAAGGAGTCCTGGGACTATGAACGCTGGAATTCCGGCAAAAGGGACACGGGAAAATTTTTCGTTCGGATGCGAAAAATACGCTGAAAAACTCAAAAAACAGGCAATCCACATGGACCAGGGCGTCTGCTATAACCCCGAGTACCTTGCGACGCGGCTGACGAGCCTCTACCCGTCGCGGGCGGCGCAAATCGCGCTGGCTGTGCTGCGAGGCGGGCTGGAACCTTCGGAACGAGGGGCGGAGATAATTTTCACGTCGATACTCTCCGGACAGGGGGAGCGGTGGCAGAACTTCGGCGAGGAAAGAAACGACTTCCTGCACTGTATGATCCTGGCCAGGGAATTATTCGTCAAAAGCGGTTTTTCACGCGTGAAATCGGCGGAGGAGCTGGAGATCCCGAAAAGCCCGGACAGGCGCGATCTCTGGGACGACGCGATAAAAATCGAAAGAGGAGCGGATTGCTTCCTCTTTGTCGATGACGCGAGCTTCGAGTATACCGGCACCTCCCCTCAAAAACTCGGCGGGTTCCTGAGACGCAAAGGCATATCCCTGCGAGGGTGGCTGACGTCGGGGACGGGGTTCGCGCTCATGGCCCACGGATTCGCCGGCGAGGGCGCGGATCGCCTCCGTTCGCTCATAGAAGAACTCGCTTCGCAGGGAGCGGAAAGAGTGGTCACTGTCTCCGGTCAGGCGGCATACTGTCTGACCGTTCTCGCGGACGATCTCGGCATACAGCGCGGCTTTGACGTGACGGACGTGCTCGACGCCGCCTCCGGCATTGAGACGCAGAGAGCCCACATCTACGGGGGAAGTTTCTACACAAGATTTCTCGGGAAGTCACGGCGCATCGAGGCATTGTCCCGGAACACGCGCGAGATCCCCATTCCGAACGCGCCGGAATTCAGGCCCCTTTACGACGCAGACAGAAGGCTGAACGGAGTCGGCGTCTGGGAGAGCCCTATTTCCTCGGAGTATGTAAACCGTCACACTGACAGGGATATCCTGGACAAGATCCGCGGCGCGGCGCTAAAAGAGATAACTTTTACGCCGTACGACCAGCTCGTGATCTGCGAGCCTTTTGCCTACAGCGAGCTGAGGCGTATCGGCTATGGGGCCGGCAAACTCGCGTATTTCTGGGATCTGCTGGTTTGAGCGGGGGTACTCCAAGTTGCTTAATGTGGATCGACGCAAAGAGATATTGAACACGCTTTTTGGCAGAGGTTCCGTGACTGTCGGGGAACTCGCCCGGAAATACGGCGTGAGAGACGAGACGATCCGCCGGGATCTCAAAGAACTCGCCCGCGGCTGGGACATAGAAATAGTCTATGGCGGCGCGCATATAAGGGACTCGAACGGAACGCAGGCTGTGAAGGAGCTCGCCGTTTCCGCGAAGCGGAGCGAGAACTACGAGGCGAAGCAGATAATAGCGCGGAAGGCCTCAGAGCTCATAGAGGACGGCGATATGATAGGGCTCAACTCCGGCAGCACCGTGGAATATATCATCGACTACATCGGCGACAAGTCCGTGCATATAATAACGCTGAATGTGAACGTCGCGGCAAAGGCGCTCCTTCTGCCGAAAGCCACCGTATATATACCGGGAGGCAGGGTGCGCAGCAGTTCCGGGATGGTCGTCGGGCCGGGCTCCCTCGACTTTATAAAGTCATTCTCTATAGACAAGTGCTTTTTCGGTATCTCAGCCCTCTGCAAAAAACGCGGAATCATGCACCCCGTCCTGGAGGAAGTGGAATTGAACGCCGCTATGCTCTCCGTATCGGATAAAAACTACGTCGTTACCGATTCGAGCAAGATCAACAAAACGGCCTTTTTCAGCATGACGCCTATGGATGTAATCGGCTGCTTCATCGTCGACGACGATTTCCCCCCCGACTACCGCGAATATATTACGCTGAGGGGTATAAACATAATTTAAGCCGATAGTCATAATTTATTTTCTTCATTATTATCACAGCGCACGAGGAACGGCCTTGGTTTTTGTGATATATTAAAGTAAGGTGGAGTATCGATGAGACTCAGCGATTTTTCTGACGAACGCCGTATAGCGATACAGTGTCACGATAATCCGGACGCCGACGCGCTGGCCTCCGGTTTCGGGCTGTTTTGTTTTTTCGAGTCCAGGGGCCTGGAAGAAGTCAGATTCTTTTACGGCGGCGCCGCCATCACAAAACCGAATCTTATACGCATGATCGACAGGCTCGGCATCCCCGCCCAAAACGACCGAGACATAAAAAAATGGGACGGCCTTCTAATCAGTGTGGACTGTCAGCACGGGGCCGGCAACGTCACACGGGTGGACGCATCCCGCGTCGCCGTCATAGACCATCATATCCAGGAGGGTGAACTTCCTTTCGACCATGAACTCCGTCCCTGGCTCGGCAGCTGTTCTACTCTGGTCTGGCACATGCTGGTTCAGGAGTCCTTTCCCATAGACACTCGGCTGGGCACGGCTCTGCACTATGGACTTTTCTCAGACACCAACGGTTTTTCCGAGGTCATGCACCCTCTGGACAGGGACATGTGGGATTCTCTGGAAACGGATAAGGATCTGCTCAAGAGACTGAAACGCTCGAACCTGTCCTTCGCCGACATCGGAGTCGCGTCCGCCGCGCTGTCCGGCCTCTATCGCGACGCCGGACTCGGATTCGTGGTGATATCCGCGCCTCCATGCGACCCGAACCTGCTGGGTTTCATCATCGACATGGCTATGCAGGTGGACGGCGTGGATGCGGCCGTCGCCTATACTCCGTCCATGGATGGGATCAAATACTCGGTGCGCACGGCGGTCAGGGACTTCCACGCCTCGGAGCTGGCTTCCTGGCTGGCGCGCGGCATAGGTTCGGGAGGCGGGCACCGGGAAAAGGCCGGAGGGCGCATAGCGCTCGGCAGGTTCGCCGAGTGTTTTGGAGACATGGGTATATTCGACTATATCACGAACTCCGTCAGAGATTACGTGACAGGCTTCAAGGTGGTGGACTGCGCGGTCCTCGACGGCGATACAAGGGCGGAATTATGCGCCGGGGACATGAAAACCTTCAGGAAACTGCCGGTCAGGGTAGGATTCGTACCCTGTCACATGCTGTTTGAAGGGAATGCCGATCTGAGGATTCGGATGCTCGAGGGGGATATGGACATAACCGCCGATGAGGAGACGATCCTGATGATCGGCGTGAAGGGCGAAGTTTACCCGATAGAGCTGGAAAAATTCATCGCCGCTTATACCGTGACAGGGGAGAAGTTCACGCCGGACTTGATGTACAATCCGACAGTGCTCAACAAAAACACGGGCGAGAGGATATCCATAATAAGCCGCGCCCATATATGCGTGGGGCATGAGGGGGGCAGAGTGGAAGCGGCCCGGCTCGGCGGCCGCGTCAAGGTATTCACCAGGTGGGACCCCGAAAATTACCTGAGGGGCGACCCCGGCGACTGGCTGGTTTCCCGTTCCGCCGATGATTACTACGTCATTGCGGGGGACGTGTTCGACAAAATCTACATACTTGACTGTACTGACGAGGACCTTTCAAAGCGCGCCGACGCGGTCCGCGCAGTGAAGAAAAATATCCCCGTTTCCGTGAGATTCGCGCATAAACCGGGAGTCGTTAGGACGCTGGAAGGAGACGTTTCCTTCGAGGAGAAAGACGCGCTGATATCCGGCACACAGGAGGAGCCGTGGCCGGTACAGCGGGAAAAGTTTTTCGAGACCTACTCGCCCTGCGATGGAACTGAATATGGAGACGACGGTTTTTACATGAAAAAAGAGCTGCCCGGGCTGGCGCTGCGGATGGACTGCCCCTTCTGCGTATCCCTTTCCGGACAGAGGGGAGTTCTCTTCGGGAAGAGGGGAGATTGGCTGATGCAGTATTCGCCCGGTGAACACGGCATAATCGACCGTGAGATATTTGAATCCGCGTTCGTCGTCCGGTAATTTTACTGCCGCTTTATATATTTACTTGCAGCACATAGGATTTTATGTCTGCAAACATAGCCGGAAATCGGAATAAAACGGACAGATACTGAATAGCAAAGCGGTGTCCCGAATCCTCCGGGACGCCGCTTTGCTATTTACGAGTTATTTACAATTTCAGCGCTTCGGGCACAAACTCCGACGCGAGCATGGCCTTCAGTTCGTCTATGCTGCGCGAACCTATGTCGCCGCCCGCGCGCGTGCGCACTGATACGGAGTTGAATTCAGCTTCTCTGGCGCCGGCTATCCGCATGTAGGGGGTCTTTTCCAGCTGGGCGTCGCGTATCTTTCTGCCGAGTTTCTCGTCCCGCGCGTCGCGTTCGAAACGGACGTTCATCTCCTTCAATATCTCCCCCAGTTTCAGGGCGTACTCTTCGAATTCCGGTTTGACCTGTATTATCTTCACCTGTACCGGCGCTATCCAGTACGGGAACGCTCCCGCATAGTGCTCTATCAGTATCCCGATAAAGCGTTCCAGGCTGCCTAGCACCGTCCTGTGGAGCATGACCGGCCTGTGCTCCGCGCCGTCGCTGCCTATGTACGTCATGTCGAATTTTTCCGGCATCTGGAAATCCAATTGAACCGTGCCGCACTGCCAGGTCCTTCCGATGCTGTCTTTCAGGTGAAAATCTATCGTGGGCCCGTAAAAGGCGCCGGCGCCCGGGTTGATTTTGTACGGTGTCTCGGTCTCCTCCAATATATCCTGGAGCCTTCGCTCGGCGTTTTCCCACAGCGCCGGGTCTCCCATGAAGTTATCCGGACGGGTGGACAGTTCGACGCCGAACTGGAAACCGAATACGTCGTAGATGTACTTGTCGAGATCGATGACCCCTTTGAGTTCATCGCCGATCTGGTCGGGGCTGCAGTATATGTGGGCGTCGTCCTGGGTGAAACACCTGACCCTCATGAGCCCGTGCAGCACGCCGGAGCGCTCATGGCGATGGACGGTGCCCATCTCCGCCATGCGCAGCGGCAGTTCGCGGTAACTCCTGCGCGACGTCTTGTATACGAGGATGCCTCCCGGGCAGTTCATCGGCTTTATAGCGTAAGGGCGCTCGTCGATTTCGGTGAAGTACATGTTGTCCCGGTAGTGATCCCAGTGTCCCGACCTCCGCCACAGTTCCCGATCCAGGATCAGAGGGGTCTTTATCTCGCTGTACCCTCGCCTGATGTGCTCCTTCCGCCAGAAATCCACGAGGCTGTTCATCAGGACCATACCCTTCGGATGGAAGAACGGGAACCCCGGTCCCTCCGGCTGAAAACTGAACAGGTCCAATTCTCTCCCTAGTTTTCTGTGATCCCTTCGCTTGGCTTCCTCCATCATCTTCAGGTATTCGCCGAGCGATTCGGCGTCGGCGAAAGCGGTCCCGTACACCCGCGTCAGCATGACGTTCTTCTCATCGCCTCTCCAGTAGGCCCCGGCCAGCGACATGAGCCTGAAGTGCTTTACATAGCCTGTATTGGGCACGTGCGGCCCGCGGCATAGATCCCAGAATCCGTCCTGCCCGTACAGGGAGACGGAGGGCGATCCTATTTCCTTTATGAGCTCGGTCTTGAAGGGGTCTTCGGTGAACTTCCCAAGCGCCTCATCCGAACTCATCTCCACGCGCTCTATGCGGATCTTTTCGGCAGAAAGACGCTTCATCTCGGCCTCTATGACCGGCAGATCCTCTTCGGTGACCGCCTTCGGAAACAGGACGTCGTAATAAAACCCGTCGGCTATTGCGGGTCCGACGCCGAATTTCGCTCCGGGATACAGCTTAGTTATAGCCTGAGCCATGAGGTGTGAGGCGGAATGCCTGATTATCTCGAGCCCTTCCCCGCTGTCAGACGTTATCGGCTCCAAAATTCCGCCGTCCCTAAGCGCCGAGTGCAGGTCTATGGCCCGCCCATCGATCTTTGCCGCCACCGCGCCCTTGATCTCCATCTCTTTGAACAGATCGAAAGGAGTGGTATCTCCCTTTATATCCAGCGTTTTATTATCAGGTCCCTTGTATAGGGGCATAACATCGTCTCCTCCCGTCAGAACCGCTGATCAGAGAGTCTTTGAGAGCTTCGCCGCCCGCGAAGCCGGGGGCGGCCGCGCGAGGTTTGCAGTCAAAGGTCATTTCAGCCGGATTTCATCAATATATTGTATCATCCATCTCATGATTTTTTACGCAGCAGCAGCGCGTTCGGTCATGCTAAAATAACCTGAGTCATTAATGAGAGGGTGGTCGATGATGCCGCAGCAGCCTGCCGCAAAGCTGCTCAAGACGTCCGATGTCCGGCAGTTAGCCTCGGGAGAGACGTTCAAAGGTATTTTTGCAGTGAACTCGCTGCAGAGAAAAACTGATAAAAACGGGAAACCGTACTGGGATATAATCGTTTCCGACCAGCGCGGCGCGCTCGCGGCCAAGATATGGTCGGACGCGGCATGGTGGGACCGTTCCGACCCGGAATTGTCGGCTCGCCCGGCCCCTCTTTCCGAGTCAAAGATAAACGAGCTGAGAGGGCTGGTTCTGGGAATAACCGGCAAGACTGTCGATTACAGGGGACAGGTCCAGTATAATTTCAACGCGCTCTCCCTGCTCGACCAGGAGAAATATCCCGTATGCGACCTTATTTCTCACTCGGATGTGCCTCTTTCCGTGCTGGAGTCACGGCTGGAGGCTCTGATAGAAGCCTGCAGTCCCGTGATCCGCGATTTCCTGAAATTCGTATTCGAAGAGCCGATAGGCAAAGCCTACAAGGAATCTCCGGCTGCCGTGACGAATCACCACGCCTATGCCCACGGCTTGCTCGAACACTCCGTGACCCTCACAGAAGCGGCCCGTTCCCTCGCGGCGCACTACAAAAACGCTTATCCGGACATAGACGTGTCGATAGTCATCGCCGGCGCTCTGCTCCACGATATAGGGAAAGCGGCGTCTTACTCCATGTCGCCGGTTCCTGAGATCACGCTGGAGGGCGCAGTGCTGGACCACATAGCCATCGGATACGCGCAGTTCGCAAGGCTGGCCGGGGAGGCGAAACTGCCGTCCCAGACAGCCATTCACATAGGGCACATATTGCTGAGTCATCACGGACACAAGGAATTCGGCTCGCCGGTATTGCCGGCGACGCCGGAAGCCCTCATAGTCGCCTCGTCGGACGAACTCGATTTCAAGATATTCTGCTGGAAGGACGCCACCGCGGAAATGCCCGCCGGACAGAGCATTTCCGCTTTCCATCACGCGGCAGGGAGGCGTTTCTGGAAGCCGGGCGGGGCCGCCGCCGATGATCAATGAAAGATATAGCTTCAGAGCCACTGGGGACCAGGCGGACAGGCGCCTCGACCGCGTACTGAGAGGGCTTTTCAGGGACGTCCCCCTCGGGGCGGTGATGAAGTCGATCCGAAACGGTTCCGTGCGGGTGAACGGCCGCAAAGCAAGCGGCGATTTCCGCCTGTCCGCCGGAGACGAGGTGGCCGTGCCCTGGACGCGGGACGCCCGGGGCATTATTTCCGATAATAATGATGAAGAAAACGCCGGAGGGGACCTCACTCTCTCAACCCTTTTCAGGAACGAATTCCTCTGGTGCGTCGACAAGCCTCCGGGTCTTTTGGCCCAGCCGGACGAACCGGGAGGTGATTCCGTAATAACAAGGGCGTGGCATATGCTCGGCTGGAAAAGGGACGACTTCAGGCCGGCGGTGACCGGACGGCTCGACCGCAACGTGTCGGGAGTCACCGCGATTGCCCTGACTTACCCGGCGCTGCGGGCCATTTCGGAACATATGCGCAATGGAGCGGTCAAAAAAATATACAGGGCTGTCGTATACGGGAAAATACCTGAAACGGGCAGGATAGACATCCCTCTTGTCAAGGACGGGCGGCGCAATATCGTCTGCGCGGCCCGCCCGGGGGATTCCGGCATGGATTCACTTACGCTTTTCCGCAGAATACGCTTCAAATCCCCTTATTCCCTGGCGGAGATAGAACTGGTCACCGGCCGCCCGCATCAGGCGAGGGCGCATCTTGCCCTGCTGGGATTTCCCATAGCCGGGGACGAGAAGTACGGCTTCGAGCGGCACGCGCGCTCATTTCCACGCCCCATGCTTCACGCTTACTCCCTCTCCTTTCCGGACGACTCGTCGCTGCCAGGTATAGAGGGACTCACGATAAAATCGCCGATGCCCGGCCAATTTATATCATTTTTTGTTTAGAAACCGAATTCATAATTATCCAAAGTTTTGCATAATAATCTGAATAATTTTGCACAAAAATACGGCTTTACTTTCCGCAAGAAAGTCATACAATATTCCCGAGATAACTTTCCTTGACGGCAAGCATTGTTTTTTTGCATCAAAACACTCTGAGGAGGTATAAGAGTAATGTCAATTGTCAGACGCACTTCAAAAAACGTGCTTCTCGATACCGCGCTGGAAAATTTTTACGGAGCGGCAGAGGAGATGGGGTTGGAGGATGGTCTGGTCGAGATACTGAGCCGTCCCGAACGCGCGATCTGCGTTTCGCTCCCGGTTGCTATGGACGATGGCAGCATACGGGTATTCGAGGGTTACCGTGTTCAGCATTCCACGGCGCTTGGACCCGCTAAAGGGGGATTCAGGTATCACCCGGATGTCAACCTGGAGGAGTGCGAGGCTCTCGGGAGTCTTATGACCTGGAAATGTTCCCTGGCCGGCATCCCTTACGGCGGCGGCAAGGGCGGGATCGCCTGCGATCCTCTGGAGCTTTCGATGTCGGAGAGAGAACGTCTCACCCGCAGCTTCGCGGCCCGCATATCCCCTATAGTAGGGGAATGGGAGGACGTTCCGGCGCCTGATGTGAACACCGGAGCCCCGGAGATGATATGGTTCATGGACACCATCAGCAAGATGCGCGGCAGATTCGAGCCTGGCGTCGTCACTGGGAAACCGGTATCGATCTGGGGTTCGAAGGGGAGGACCGCCGCCACCGGACTGGGCGTGGCCACCTGCATCAAGGAACTTCTGGCGGTAGAAAAAATCGGCTCCGAAGGCACTGAGATCATCATTCAGGGCTTTGGCAACGTCGGATCCTACGCGGCGAAATTCATGTCCGAGGTTGGGGCGAAAATAGTCGGCATATCCGACGTGACCGGCGGATATTACGCGCCTGACGGAATCGACGTCAAAAAAGCGTTCGATCACGTCTCCAGCCACCCGAAGAAGATGCTGGAGGGTTTCACTCAGCCGGGACTTTCAAAGGTATCGGGCGAAGAGATATTGGAAGCCGACGCCGATGTGCTGGCTCCATGCGCGCTGGAGGGCGCGGTCAGCGCCAGGAACGCCGATAAGATAAAAGCGAGATACATAGTTGAGGGGGCTAACGGTCCCGTAACGCCGGAGGCCGACGAGGCGCTCGCTTCCAAGGGGATTATCGTGGTGCCCGACTTCCTGGCAAATTCCGGCGGCGTCATAGGCTCCTACTTCGAGTGGGTCCAGAACTTGAACGGGTACTTCTGGACGGAAGATGAGTACAATAGCAGGCTCATCCCAATAATGACGGACAATTTCCACAGGGTGTGGAATTATTCGAAGGTGCACGACGTAAAAATGCGCCGCGCCGCGTTCCTCGTCGCCATAAAGCGCGTGGCGGACGCGGTGAAGATGAGAGGAACGTTCCTGTAGGAATTTTCTCTTAAAAAGAGATACAAAGTGTCACGGGCCGGCGAAATCGCCGGCCCTTTTCCGTGTACGCCCGGCGCCGGCGGCGTCCAGCGCGGATTTTGAGCAGGAAGCCGGCATACGCCGCTGGGATAGTTCATGGGTCTGCGCGCACCGCGCACAGGCTGGGCGATCATAGATATTGCCGGATTTCTGTTTGATTTTGCCCCAATGGGACGCCGCGCTGGTATAATTTTTGTATATTAAAATGTGCCGGGACTTATCACAGGTAAACGGGGCTGGCGGCAGATAAAAACGACGGAGGTTTTAATGGCGAGTTCGGGCAAGGTCAATATACGCGGCTTGGAGATCGGCGGCGGAGCTCCGGTCAGGGTCGAGAGCATGCTCAAATCGCGGATCGAGGACACCGAGAAGTGTCTTGAGGAAATAGGCGGTCTGCGAAAAGCGGGGTGCGAACTGGTGCGGGTTGCGTTTCCCGACGATTCGTGCGGTCCGAATCTCTCGAAAATCATAGAGCGCTCAGAGATACCGATAATGGCCGATATCCACTTCAATCATAAATTCGCCCTGACGGCCCTGGATTGCGGCGCGGCGTCGATCAGGATAAATCCCGGGAACATGAGCGGCAGGGCGGGGCTGGAGTCGGTGCTGTCCGCCGCTGAATCCAACGGGGCCGTCATCAGGATAGGCGCGAACGGAGGATCCATCGGCGCGTCCCGCATTGCCGCCTGCGGAGGAGACAGAGCGCTGGCGCTGGTCAACGCGGCTGCGGAACAGATCGAACTGCTGACGCGGTCGGGGTTCGAGGACATAATAATATCGGCGAAGTCGAGTTCCGTCACCGAAACTGTGAGGGCCAATCATATGCTTTCCGGCAGATATGATTTTCCGATGCACATAGGAATAACTGAGGCCGGGGCAGGGATGAGCGGAGCGGTCAAGAGCGCGGCGGGACTCGCGATACTGCTGGCCCAGGGTATAGGCGACACTATAAGGGTGAGCCTGACCGGAGAGTCCGTACAGGAGGCGGAGGCGGGCTTCACGCTGCTCCGTTCGCTCAATATGCGCAGACGCGGCGTGGATATCATAAGCTGTCCCTGCTGCGGCAGAAGACGCGTGGACGTCTCCGATCTGCTGGCGAAAGTCAAGGGCATCCTGCCGGAAGGGCTGCCCGACGGGTTCACCATAGCGGTGATGGGATGCGAGGTCAACGGGCCGCAGGAAGCGGCAGCCGCCGATATAGGGATTGCGGGGACCCCGAAGGGTTTTGTGCTTTTCAGGCGGGGGAAAGCGGTGGCTTCAGGAGGAACGGAAGATATGGAGACGTCTTTGGCCATTCATCTCAAGCAGTCCCTGGACGAGTTCGCATGACGTATTTATACATTGTCATCGGATACCCTTGATGATGCAATGATTACCGATTCATGAAACGCTGCGGAATATATAAGGAGGCGGTCGAATTGCTGCGCAGGGTGATTTTGTTTTTGAGCGTGATCATAGGTTGTTTTACGGCGGCTGGAGCGTCATGGGCGGACATAAAACTGCCCGAACCGAAGCGCGCCGGCGGGGAGGGCATATTCGTCCTGCTCGAAAGAAGGGCATCAGGGACCAGGGGCGCGTTTCCAAGAAACGCGGTCGCGGACGAGGAACTCTCCGCAATACTCTGGGCCGCGACAGGGCGCAACAGGGACGGCGGCGGATGGACCGTTCCTATGGCAGGGGGCAGGCCGCCTTACGTCAAAATATACGCGGTGCGGCCGGACGGGGTCTTTCTATACGACTGGGATGAACATTCGCTTGTCGAAATATCGTCCAAAAACGTTCTGAGCGACATAAGCGGCGACGGTTTCGTCCGGGAGTCTCCCTGCGTGCTGATATTCGTAACGGACGCTAAAAACCTCGGATCGATGTCGAGAGCCAACGGGAACAACGCGCTGATGTACACGGCGTCCGGCGCCATGTCCCAGAATGTCTATCTGGCGGCGGATTCCCTCGGCATCAGCACGCGTTATATGATCTCGATGAATGCCGGAGAGGTGACGCGGGAACTCAGGCTCGAGGGGGACGAAACGCCCATTTGCATAATGCCTCTCGGTAAAAGGTAAAGCTGTCATAAAACTCGGGAATTTTCGAGCGATTACTGAAGCAGGTCAGGCCGCCCCGCCTGACCCGCTTCTGTTTTTACAGCACTGCAGAGGCTGACATAAAACAAGGGGCCTGCCGCCTGCCCTATGCCCGCTTCCATCTGGTGCCCTGCGGGGTGTCCTCCAGTATGACGCCGCGTTCGGAGAGTATTCCGCGTATCTCGTCGGACCTGGCGAAATTTTTGTTCTTTCTCGCCTCGCTTCTTTCCTCGATGAGAGATTCGATCTCCGAGGATTCGGCATCTTCGCCGCCGTATGTCATTCCGATTATGCCCATCACGTCGTCGACCGTGCGGAGGAAATCGGCAGCCTCGCTCACCGTCTCGTAATCGATCCCGCCCGTGCGTCCCAGGGACACGTTGGTGGCCCGTATCACGTCGAACACCGCTCCGATCGCTCCGGCTGTGTTGAAATCGTCCTCCATACTCTCGTCGAATAGCTCCCGCGCGTTTTTGAGCTCCTCCCGCAGTTCGGCGTCCGGTTCGCAGGGCACCACGTCGCAGGGGCGGGTTTTCATGGCGAATTCTATCTCGGCCCATCCGTTGCGAAGGCGCTCGTGAGCGTGCTGTGCCTGTTCCAGCGTCTCACGTGAGAAATTTATGGGAGAGCGGTAGTGCGCCGACAGCATGAAAAGCCGTATCACCTGGGCGGAATACCTGGCGCGCACCTCACGGACGGTGAAGAAATTGCCGAGGGACTTCGACATCTTTTCCCGGTCCACCATCAGATATCCGTTGTGTATCCAGAAACGGGCGAATGGCTTGCCGCTTGCCGCCTCGCTCTGGGCGATCTCGTTCTCGTGATGGGGGAACATGAGATCGCTGCCGCCGCCGTGGATGTCTATCGTATCGCCGAGGTGATGACGGGCCATGGCGCTGCATTCAATGTGCCATCCCGGCCGTCCCATGCCCCACGGGCTGTCCCACGCCGGTTCTCCGGGTTTCTGCGCCTTCCATAGGGTGAAATCGAGCGGGGCGCGTTTGCGCTCGTCCACCTCCACCCGGGCGCCGGCGTGCAGGTCCTCGAGGCTCTGTTTCGAGAGCTTGCCGTACGGCGGGAATGTATCCACCTCGAAATAGACGTCACCGTCCGCCGGATAAGCGTGTCCCTTGTCTATCAGGGCCTGAATGAGTTCCAGTATCGCCGGGATTTCCTCCGTCGCCCTGGGATTGTAAGTGGCCCTGCGTATGCCCAGGGAGTCCGCGTCCTCATAGTAGGCGGCTATGAATCTGTCCGCGAGCTCCCTGACCGTGACTCCCATCTGATCCGCTCTCTGTATCATTTTGTCGTCTATATCCGTGAAATTTTGTATGAATGTCACACTGAGACCTTTTGATTCAAAATATCTGCGCAGTACGTCGAAAACTATAAATGGTCTGGCGTTGCCTATATGGAAGTAATCGTACACGGTAGGGCCGCAAGTGTAAAACTTCACGCGGCCCGGTTCCATAGGCTCAAATAGTTCCATGCTGCCGGACAGATCGTTATATAACCGCAGCTTCAAGCAGAGTTGCACCTCCTGAGGATTTTTATAGCATACTTGCATATCTTATACTATAATGCCACTGAGCACTATACCGCCCTTTATGTAATTTACCGGCCAGAGAGCTGCCGGGGCAGAGTTTTATTTTGAATATCGGAAAGCGCGTTTGGAATGGAAAGAGAAGAGCTGCTTAAAATGATCAGGCGCTTTCCCGACAAACCCGGGGTGTACGTGATGCACGGGGAGGACGGGAAAGCTATCTATATAGGGAAGGCGAAATCCCTCAAAAAAAGGGTGTCGTCTTATTTCAGGCACGCGTCGTTCGCTTCTCCGCGTCTTGCGAGGCTGGTCTCCGACATAGCGGATATTTCGACTATAAGGACCGACAGCGAGGCCGAGGCTATGGTTTTGGAATCGAGGCTCATCAAGCTGTATCAGCCTTTTTTCAACGTCGAACTCAAGATGGGGGAGCGCTATCCTTTCATAAAGGTGACGAACGAGGATTTCCCGAGGACTGTGGTCACCCGTCACAAACAGGACGACGCGGCGGTCTATATAGGCCCTTTCGTCCGTGCCGGCGACCTTCGTTCCCTCCTGCGCATAAGCGAGAGGTATTTTCCGCTTCGGACCTGCTCCATCCGCCTCAGTGCCGGTAATCTGCCGATGACGCGTCCCTGCATGAGGCACACGCTCGGCCTCTGCCTCGCCCCCTGCGCCGGGCTGTGCGCCGAGGCCCGATATCGGGAGAGGGTCGCCGATCTCGTCATGCTGCTTCAGGGCAAGGGCGCCGACCTGGCGAACCGCCTTCACAGGAGGATGGACGCGGCGGCGGCGAAAATGGAGTTCGAGGAAGCCGCGCGTCTCAGGGACACGATAAGGGCGATATGGCGGGTATCCCGCCAACGTCTGGCGACCCCCGCCATGTTCGAAGAAAACAGGCTGGACTGGACCCCCCTCAGCAGGCTTCAGGAGGTGCTGGGGCTCAAGACCCTGCCCTGGAGAATAGACGGTTACGACATATCCCACACGGCCGGAGAAAATACCGTCGGAGTGGTGGTGGTGTTCGAACAGGGTATAGCGAATACTTCCCTTTACCGGCGTTTCAACATCAAAACTGTAGAAGGCATAGACGACTTCAGGTCAATGGAGGAGACGCTGAAAAGGAGGTACAGGCGTTCGATAGAACGCGAAGAGCCGACGCCTCAGCTCATCATGGTAGACGGCGGCCCGGTGCAGCTCGAGTTTGCCCTCTCATCCCTCCGGGAGCTCGGCCTGTCGGGAATATCGATAGTCTCCCTTGCAAAAAGAGAGGAGGAGATATACGTTCCCCACAGCAGAGCTCCGATACGCCTGAGCCTGGACGATCCCGGCCTCCAGCTTCTGCAGAGGGTCAGGGATGAAGCTCACAGGTTCGCCGTAACTTCTCACAGGCGAGCCAGAGATAAAAAATTTTCAAGAAGCGCCCTGGAGAATATCCCAGGGATGGGCAAAAACCGTGTGGCGCAGCTGCTGTCGCGTTTCGGGAGCATCAGGGCTATAGCGCGTCTGTCACCCGAGGAGCTGACCGCCGTTCCCGGGGTCGGGGCGGTGCTTGCCGAACGGGTGTCAAAAGCGCTCGATATATCGGCCGTCCAGAATTGACCAAAACCACCGGGCGTCTTGTGCCTCGGATCGCGGCTGAACACCGGTTTCATATTTCGGCGAGAAGTTATGGAAGTGAAGGCTGAGGGAATAAAGTTCATTTAAATTTGCTAAATTCAGCCGAACAGGCCACTGGAAGCGCAGCTTCTGGTAAAATAATAAATAAATGCGCTGTTCGGCGCGTGCGCCGGCAGAGATGAATTGTCTTTTTTATTTTGGGGGTAGTGCATGAAAACGATAAGCGGCTCACTCATTGGAACCGGGCTTCGGTGCGCCGTCGCCGCTTCCCGCCGTTTCGAGCTGATCTCGGAAAGACTGCTCGAGGATGCGGTGGGCGCGCTGACGAGGCACGGAGTCCGTCACAGCGATATAGAAGTATACAGGACGCCGGGCATATGGGAACTCCCTCTCGCGGTTCATGAGCTGGCCCTGTCCGGCAGGTATGACGCGATTGTGGCTGTCGGCGCTGTCATCGGAGGAGACCGCGGCGCTGAAAAAATTTATGACGAGGTCGTCGGAGGACTGTCCCGCATTTCCCTGGAACAGAGGGTCCCGGTCGGCCTTGGCCTGCTCTGCTGCGCGAGTCTCGAAGGAGCGGCGGCGTCCTCTGGGGGCGGATCAGGCTGCAGGGGATCGGAAGCCGCCGCGGACGCCGTCGAGACCGCGTCTTTGCTGACACGGACGCGGGCGCAGGCAAAAGGAGAGAACGACGAATGACCGAGCCGGATCACGGGCGCCGGCATGGCGGCTTCGAGGTGACCGGATATGGCGCCTGCGCGGTTTGCGGGAAGCGGCCGGCCGCGCCGGGGCGAAGTGTCTGATATATGATGCGCCGGGCGCTGCTGGGTCTTGCCGGTTCCGATACGGGCTTTTTGACGATGGCTATGGTCATAACGTTCGTAGTCATAGGGTGTTTTTTTACTCAGCGTTTTTTCAAACGCGATCTCGAGAGAGATCAGTATTACTACCTGAGAGACATCAGCCTCATAGCCTCGTGGGCAATATGCGGCATCTGGACGCAGAGCGGCCCGATGAAACTCATGATAACGGCAGGAGTCATCGCCGGCCTCGTCGGTTTCTGCCAGAAAGTGGTGAAAAACTGGGACCTCAGGTTCTGTTACCTGGCGATAGGGCTGGGCGCGGCGCTGCTGGGGCCGAGGATAACTTTCATAGGCAGGCCGGACGGTGAATTCATGTATCTTTCCAGTTTCACCACCATACTCGTACTGAGTACGCTCTGGATGGGCTTTTTTCCGATATTGTTCCAGGAACTGGACGAAATACCAGGGATGGGCGGAGGGCTGATACTGGTCAGCTGGGTGCTGATGGTCATAGTCACGGCCATTTCCAGCAGAGGGCCTTCGGACGCCCTTATGATGTCAGTATGCGGCCTCGCCCTCATCGCCGTGTTCTGGACCAGACACGTGAATGTATACCGCAGGCTCGGCACCTCGCTGTCAGCGATGTGGGGCACCCTTCTCGCCGGAACGTCGATGCTGGGCGCGAGCAAGGGCGTGGCCTTCGCCACCGTGATGATCCTGCCCCTCGGACTCTTTGCGATACCCATAATAGAAACGTCGTTCAGCGTGCTGTCCGCCGCATTCTCTCCCAAGCCTCTCGGGAACATGATTTTTTACAGAAAACTCGTACGGGGAGGTATAGATCATCCGGCGGCGGTATTCATTGTCACCGCCGTCTGCGGAGTCTGCGGGGTCGGAATGGCGGTTCTCCAGATGAGACTCCTGGATCCGGTATCCCTGGCTCTGTCTGTCGTTTTCTTCGGTCTCGGGCTTTACGTGGCCTTTGCGGGGGCGAAAGGGGGCGGCGATGTTTCGGAAAAACGGCCCGAACTCTGGGGAGTCGCTGTCGACAATTTCTCTCTGGACTACGCCCTGGGGCGCGCAGCGGGATGGATATCCTCCGGAAGCCTGCCCCAGATGATCGTGACGCCGGATGCCCTGGCTGCCCTGCGAAGCAGGAAAGACCGGAAATATTCCTCGATAGTGAGGAGCGCCGGACTGGTAATTCCGGACGGAACGGGGCTCGTATGGGCGCTTCGGTTCCTCGGCTTCCGCGTGCAGGAGCAGATACCTGGCGTGGATTTCGTGGAAAACCTGTTCAGGATAGCTTCCGGGCATGGGTGGTCCTTTTACTTTTTCGGAGGACGTCCGGGGGTGGCCGCGAAAGCCGCAGAGAACGCGTGCGCGAAATATCCCGGGCTTTTGGTCAGAGGGACGAGGAGCGGATATTTCAAACCTGAGGAAAGCGACGATATCTGCAAAGAGATACGTGAATCAGGGGCTGTCATACTGCTCGTCGCCCTGGGAGTGCCCCGGCAGGAGTACTGGCTGTCCGGCAGCCTTCCAAAGCTGGGCGGGGTGGTCGGCATAGGGGTGGGCGGCAGTTTTGACGTTATGTCGGGCAGACTTAACCGGGCCCCGCAGGGATGGAGAAAACTCCATCTGGAGTGGCTGTACAGGACGATACAGGAACCGGCTCGCTGGCGGAGGGTGATAAAACTGCCGCTCTTTGTGGTTTTCGTCCTGCTTAAAAAAATAGGCCTGGATTTTTGGAGAAACCCTGTGTGAACATTTAAACCAGCGGGGTTATACTGTTGCAATGTTACAAGCCTGGGAGATGACAGGGATGAAGATGGACAAGATGCTGAAACAGGTGCAGAAGATGCAGGCGCAGATGACTCTGGCTCAGGAGGCGCTCGCCGGCGAAACGGTGGAAGGGGCCAGCGGCGGAGGCATGGTTGTGGCTCGCGCCAACGGTCACGGCGACGTCGTTTCAATAACGATATCGAAGGATGTGGTCGATCCGAACGATGTGGAAATGCTCGAGGACCTGGTTCTGTCGGCGGTGAAGGAGTCCGTACGCAAGGCTCGTGAATTGGCTGAAAGCAGGCTGGGACACTTTACCGGGGGCATGAATATACCGGGGTTGTTCTGATTGTCTCTTCCGGGCCCGCTCGAACTGCTCATAAATCTCTGGGGAAAGTTTCCGGGGGTGGGGAATAAAACCGCCCGCAGGATGGTTTTTTTCCTGCTGAGCCAGAACCCCGAATGGGCCAGGTCGCTCGCCCGCGCAGTAAACGACGTGATGGATCAGGTGCGGTCCTGCAGTGAGTGCGGTGCTGTCACCACTGAAGATATATGTTCCGTCTGCTCCGATCCGGCCAGGGACAGAAAAACCATCTGTGTGGTGGAAACACAGGAGGACTGCGTGGCTATGGAGCAGTCCGGCGTTTACAGGGGGCTTTACCATATACTCGGCGGCAGATGCTCTCCTTTGGACGACGAGGAAATACCGGAGGAAAGCCTGGAACAGTTGAAACGGCGTATACGCGAGCTCTGTATTACGGAGATAATACTCGCGCTGGACCCGCGGGTGGAGGGCGATCTGACGGCTTTTACCCTCCAGGATGCCTTGAGCGGTACGGGAGTCAGGCTATCACGTCTCTCCTACGGTCTCCCCGTCGGCGGAAGCATAGGTTACGCCGACAGGGCGACTCTGCACGTAGCCCTTGAAAGCAGGAGAGAAATGGAAAAGGAGGAAGAATGAACGAGGGCGTAAAAAGTATATCAATAACATGAAGAGGGGAGATTCGAGTGGCTGAAAGCGGAATAAACGGCATAATGAAGATGGTTCTGAGATTTCTCATGATCATCGTCTTCGGAATCGCAGGGTATCAGATAGCCCAATTCGTGCTGGAACTCCAGCCGGGCTGGACGGCTGGCCTCACGCACCCAAACATATGGATGGCTTTTTGCATTGTGTTTTTCGCTCTCTGCGGCTTCATGGTAACTCCGATGATATGGTGGATACTCAAGAAGACGGGTCAGCTGTTTGAAAATACGCTTCAAAACGTCAGCGCTCCTGATATCGTGGTGGCGGTAGTCGGGCTCATAGTGAGCCTGATACTCGCTAATCTGCTGGCGATACCGTTCGTGTTCATCAACATCCCGGGAGTGGGCTTTTACATAACGATAGCCCTCAATATATTTTTCGCCTTCGTCGGAATGAGAGCTTTCTTAAAACACAGGGACGACGTATGGGGGTTTATCCTCAATTTGGTCGGCCGGGGGAGCCGCATCACCCACAGGCGCAAAGCCGGGGCCGATGCGGGGCTTCTTTCCGCCGAGGGGGACGCCGCGTCCTGCGAGCGGCATGAGGCGGGCAGAAAGGTCCTCGATACCAGCGCGCTCATAGACGGCCGCATACTGGACATCGCCAGCACCGGATTTCTGGAAGGGGTGCTTGTCCTTCCGCGTTTCGTCCTCACCGAGCTTCAGGGGGTTGCCGACTCATCCGATCCGGCCCGCCGCGCCCGCGGACGCAAGGGGCTCAATGTCGTGGCGGAACTGCAGAAGATAAAGACCATGACTGTGAGCATAGTCGACATCAGCATGAAGGAGCTGAAACGCGATAAAGTTGACGAAGCCTTGGTGGAGCTGTGCAAAAAACTCGAGGCGAAAATTCTGACCACCGACTACAACCTCAATCAGATCGCTCGCATCGAGGGCGTGATGGTGCTCAACGTGAACGACCTGGCCAACTCGCTGAAGCCCCAGTTTCTTCCGGGAGACATAGTGAGGATAGACGTGATAAGACACGGGAAAGAGACGGGACAGGGGATAGGGTATCTCGAGGACGGCACGATGCTGGTTGTGGAAGATGGAGAAAGCGCCATCGGGACGACGTCCGACATAGTCATAACGTCGATGCTCCAGACATCCGCCGGAAGAATGGTGTTCGGGAAACTGAAGCGATGAAGCCTGAGGATCGGACATGGTCCTTTGTGCTGGCCGCGGCCGGAGGCGGCAGACGCTTGGGGGGCACGCCGAAACAGTTCCGGAAACTGGGCGGAGAGGACGTATGGCGCTGGAGCGCCAAAGCCGCGGACGAGCTTTTCAGGCGCGGAATAATAGACGAACTGGTACTGGTATTTCCGGAAGGTCACGAGCCCGGTCATTCGTGCAAAGATCTGTCGGTGCCGGTGAAATATGCGCTCGGCGGAAGAACGAGGACGGAGTCCGTGCGAAACGGAGTATCATCGGCGTCGGGCCGCTTCGTCATGATACACGACGCGGCGCGGCCCTTTCTGCCTGTCGAAATGTGCGAAGCCCTGGCCTCCGCTGTTACCGGGGACGCCGGCGCCGTTCCGCTCCTTGAGTCGACGGACTCGCTGAAGCTGGTGGACGGAGATATGACTGTCCTGCCCAGGGAGAAGATATTTCGAACACAGACTCCCCAAGCCTTCGAACGCGCCTCCATCCTGGCGCTCCTCGAATCCTCCGGGGAATCCACGGACGAAGCATCTCTGTGGCTGGACGCGGAGAAAAAACTGTCCTGGGTGCGGGGCAGCCAGAAAAATTTCAAGATAACTACGGATTTCGACTGGACAGCCGCGGTATCTTTGGTCGGAAACTCCAGGGTATCCAGGGTGGGGATAGGATACGACCGGCACGAACTCGTGCCTGGCAGGAGGCTGGTGCTTGGGGGAGTGGCCTTCGACTCGCCTCTGGGACTTCTGGGTCATTCCGACGCAGATGTGGTCTGTCACGCGGTTTCGGACGCCCTCCTCGGGGCTGCCGGCGAAGGGGATATAGGCGCGATGTTCCCCGCCTCCGACGAGCGGTACAGAGGGGCCGACAGCACTGAGCTTCTGACCCGTGTGCTTAAACTCATTTCATCGAAGGGCTGGAGCGTCTGCAACGTGGACGCCGCTTTGGTCGCCCAGACGCCCAGATTGGGCGGCGGAATGAAAAGAGTTTCGGAAAATCTGAAAACATTGCTCACGGCCGTCTGCCCATACGCAGAACTGGGGGTGAAGGTAAAATCGGGCGAAAAAGTGGGGAGTACCGGAAGGGCTGAGTGTATGGAGTGTTTCGCGTCGGCGCTCATCGAACGTTATAATATTTGAATTCCGGATGCTCCGTCTGTTTGTCGGAAAGGAAGTTCTGCTAATGATCAGTGTCATTAAAAAATACGCCGCCGCATGTGTGCTGGCAGTCATCTTCTTTTACGCGCCGGAGCTGTATGCGGCGCCTTCGTCCTATTACACAGGGGATGGAAATTATGTCGTGTGGTATGCGGAGGGAAAACCGGTCTGGAAATTTCCTGCGGCAAACGCGAAGGACGTGTCCAAGCTGTCGGAAATGTTCAACAGGTTATACAAAATTGGATTCCAGCTGAAAGATCTGCGTGTGGACAAGGCAAACGGCAGATGGACGCTCTTTATAGGCAAAACCCCGATTTATTCGGTGGATCCTGAATACGCCAGATCTACGAAGCAGGATCAGAAAAGCATAGCTTTACAGATAATGTCCCGTCTTTACGGAGCTCTCGGTGAGCGGCACGCGGCGGATCTCACACCGGCATATCAGATAAGGGGCAGATATGACTTATCCGCTTCGGTATCATGGTACGGCGGAAAATTTGTAGGCAGGAAGTTCGCGAACGGAGAACGCTTCACGGAAACTCATCTGACGGCCGCGGCGAAATCCCTGCCCTTCGGGACGCTCGTCAAGGTGACGGCGCCTTCCGGCAAATTCGCGGTGGTAAGGGTGACCGACCGTTTCAGGGAGACGAAAAACAGAGTGCTGGACATATCACATGCCGCGGCCGATCTTCTGGGGATCAAAAATAAGGGCGTCGCGCCGGCCAGGATAGAGGTAATCGGGAGAGTGGACGGCGTTGGCGGAAAGTGACGGCAGGGTCGTAACCAGGTTTGCTCCGTCGCCGACCGGCTCCCTTCACATAGGGGGGGCTCACACGGCGCTTTTCAACTATCTGTGGGCGCGGAGAGAACAGGGTTCTTTCATGCTCCGTTTTGAGGACACCGACAGATCTCGTTCCGACATACTGTACGAAAAAAGCATATTGGAAGATCTGAAGTGGCTGGGGATCGTGCCGGACGTTCTGTCTCCCAGGCAGTCCTCCCGCTCGGAACGACACAAAGAGGTGCTGAACTTCCTCATAGAGCGCGGCGCGGTTTATCCCTGTTTCTGCTCGAGCTCTGAGGAGTTCAGTAAGGGCGGACACAGCTGCAGAAGCATGAACCCCGGGGAGCGTAAGTCCAGAATTTCGCGAAAAGACCCTCACTGCTGGAGGTTCGAAGTCCCGGCATCCCCGAATTATACCTATTTCGACATACTGCGGGGAAAGATATCAGTTCCCGGATGTGCCGCGGAGGATTTCGCGGTAGCCCGGGGAGACGGTTCGGCGACATATCTTCTGGCCTGCGCCGCGGACGATCACGATTCGGGCGTCACGCACGTCATCAGGGGCGAGGAGCACATGCCGAACGTCCCCAAACAGGAGATGATATACAGGGCGATGGGGTGGTCTCCGCCGAAATGGGCTCACATCCCGATGATACTGGACAGGGAGCGCCGTAAGCTGAGCAAGCGTCTCGGCGCGGTCTCAATCGATGAGTACAGGGAATCGGGATGGGCGCCCGAAGCGGTTGTCTCTTATCTGGCGACGCTGAGCTGGGCGCAGGCGCCGACGGACAGGATCGCTCCTTTGAGCGAGCTGGCCGGAATGTTCGACCTGAATTCCGTGGCTCGCTTCGCCCCGGTCCATGACGAGGCCAGAATGAGGCATTTCGGCCGGCTGTTTTTGTCCGGCCTTGCGGACGAAACTCTGCTCGCTTATTGCAGTGACGGGTTTTCGGAGTTCGGATCTTCCGGAGTCGCGAAAAGCGAAAAAATCGCCTTTCTGCGGGAAGTCCTGCCGGAATGCGCGACAAAAAGGGAGCTGGCTTTTCAGATCAGGGCAAATCTCTCTCTTTCGGGCAGTGAAACGGCCGATGCCCCGGAATGGATTGAAGATTTAAAAGAGCGGTTCACCTTGATTCCGGATATCGAATGGGATTCCTCAAACATCAAAAATATTATGAAATCATTTCAAAAAGAAAAAGGCTTGAAAGGCGCTGATTTTTTCCATCCGCTCAGAATTTTTTTGACCGGTATGTCGCGCGGAGCGCCGATAAGCCTTATACTGTCATGTATCGGACGGACCGATACATTAAAACGCCTTGACGAATACAGAAATGGGCGCGCTGCGATGCCTGGAGGAGATAACCGTGGACAATAATAAATTTGAAAATTACAAGGGTTTTACCTTCGACGACGTTCTGCTGGTGCCGGGTTACAGCGAGGTGCTCCCGTCCCAGGTGGATACATCCTCGTATCTGACCAGGGCCATATCGCTGCACGCCCCGATCTGCAGCGCCGCTATGGATACCGTTACAGAGGCCAGACTGGCTATAGCCCTGGCCAGGGAAGGCGGCATAGGCATACTTCACCGCAACATGACGATAGAGCGCCAGGTGGAGGAGGCGGACAAAGTAAAACGATCCGAGAGCGGAGTCATAGTCGATCCGTTTTACCTGTATCCGAAGGACAAAGTTTCGAGCGCGGTCGAACTGATGGCCCACTACCATATATCGGGGGTGCCCATAGTCGATAAGAGCCTCAGACTGGTGGGCATCATCACGAACAGGGATCTTCGTTTCATCACCGACTACGAGCAGCCCATAGACAACGTCATGACGAAGGAAAACATCGTGACAGCCCCTGTAGGAACGGACCTCGACAGCGCGAAGAACATACTTGCCAGCAGGAAAGTCGAAAAACTCCCGATAGTGGATTCTGACGGCCGGCTCAAGGGACTCATCACAATAAAGGATATACAGAAGGCCAAAGATTTTCCGGACGCCACGAAGGACGCGAAGGGAAGGCTCCGCGTCGGGGCGGCGATAGGAACCGGGGCGGATTCGATGGACCGGCTCGACGCGCTGGCGGAGGCCGGCGTGGACGTGATAATAGTCGACACGGCCCACGGACACTCGAAATCGGTGCTGTCTACGATCAAAGCGGTTCGCGGGAAATATCCGGACCTGCAGCTCATCGGAGGCAATATCGCAACGAAGGGAGCGGCCGCAGCCCTCATGGACGCCGGTGTGGACGGAGTCAAGGTGGGCATAGGGCCTGGGTCGATCTGCACCACCAGGGTGATCGCCGGCATAGGCGTCCCCCAGGTAGCCGCGATAATGGAAGTGGCTCCCGCCGTGCACGAGAGAGGCTGCACCCTGATCGCCGACGGCGGAATAAGATATTCGGGGGACATAGTGAAGGCACTCGCGGCCGGAGCCGACAGCGTCATGATAGGTTCCCTCTTTGCCGGTACCGAGGAGAGCCCCGGAGAGGCGGTCATATATCACGGGAGGTCTTTCAAGAGCTATCGCGGCATGGGGTCTCTGGGCGCCATGAAGGGTGGAAGCAAGGACAGGTATTTCCAGGAGGGTTCATCCGAGGATAAACTCGTCCCCGAGGGCATAGAGGGCCTGGTCCCGCATAAAGGCTCTCTCTCCGGGATAGTGTTCCAGATGGTCGGCGGCATTCGCTCGGGCATGGGGTATGTAGGCGCCGCTAACATGGAGCAGCTTCACAGAAACGCGAAATTCATCGAGATCACTCCGGCTTCCATGAAGGAGGGGCATCCTCACGACGTGGTGATAACCAAGGAAGCCCCGAACTACGCTGTGGAATAAAGCGTATGGGCCCGTTCCCGGGTTTGCCGAACTTTCCCGAGTTCCGCCGCAAATCCGGGGGCCGGTGGTTCATTATGCTGTTATATCCTATGACCATACTCCGACGTTCAATCTATACTAGGCGTACCGGCGGTTTTTGAGCGGTTATTTAATACAGCTTCTCAGTGGAAATCAGAGAGCCTAGATGATTTTTTCAGTGACGATCACGTTTTTTGCGCCGGTTTCTTTTATTTTCCCCGTTATTGTACTATAATTGCGTGACCGGGTCGGAAGGGGGTGGAGTTCATGGCGGTACTTGGTTTATCTGAGCGGGAACGTATGGTGCAGTACAGCTGTATTGAGCTTCTGCCCGATCTGGAGGACGATATTTTGTTCGCGGACGTCGTCGTCCCGTGCATAGAGGAATCTTTTTCCTCAGGTTTTGACGACTGGTGGCCGAACTTTGTGGCGGATATGTGTCTATAGGACAAAAGTCGGTATTTTAGATTTTTGATTGTCTTTTCGGCAATTGATGCTATAATTATGTATGTCTGCACGGTTTCTTTGTGAAGAGTGGGCTTTCCCACTCTTTGTTTTTTAGGCGGGTGCCGAGGATCGGTGATTTGATGATTTCCGGGAATGCTCTTGCGTTCTTGAAAAAAAATGTCTGCGAGACGGCGGAAAATCTGGGGTACGAATGTGTCGGCACGGAGATTGCCCGCTCGGGACGCGGGTCTGTCGTCAGAGTTTACATCGACGCACCCGGAGGGGTGAGGCATGAAGACTGCGAAAAGGTTTCCCGCGCGCTGTCGGATATGATAGAAAGTTCCGGCGGGGAAACCCTTTTCCCGGGGAAATATTTCCTGGAAGTCAGTTCGCCCGGCCTGGAGCGTCCCCTTTACACGCAGGAGCATTACAGGCGTTTTGCCGGACGATATGCTTCCTTATCTCTCGCCTCGGGAGAGAAGGTCACGGGACAGATAATGTCATGCGACGGAGGCGTCGTGGTTATGAGAGCTCAGGACGACAGAGACGTCTCTTTGCCGTTCGGCGGTATAAAAAAAGGAAATTTGGCGTACATCGAAAATAAGGGCGTAAAAAAGGCAAACAAAGCCCGGGGAGGGAAATAAATGCAGCTCGGAAAGGATTTTGTCAAGGCTTTAAAGCAGATTGAGACCGAAAAGGGTCTTCCAATCGAAATAATAGCCTCGAGCCTGGAAGCCGCCATGGCTTCCGCATATAAAAAGTACAAGAACGGGAATCAGGTGGTGGAGGTCCATATAAACCTCACAAACGGGGAAATAGCCCTTTCCGAGAAATATCATATCGTGGAGGAAGTCACAGTCCCGGACGCGGAATGGACTTCGGAACAGGCGAGCGCCAACGGACACGGCGGCCTCGAACCGGGGGACTTCGCATACGTGGAGGTCAATCCGGAAAATTTCGGGCGCATAGCGGCGCAGACCGCCCGTCAGGTGATAATTCAGCGTCTCAAGGACGCCGAGCGTCAGATCATCTTCAACGAGTTCGCCGATCACATCGGCGATATGGTATTGGGGACGATATTCAAAGCGGAGGGCGACCAGATTCTGGTGCAGGTGAACGACAGGACCGACGCGCTGCTCCCCAAGGAAGAGAGGATGAGCGGAGAGTCGTATCCGCCCGGCGAACGCAGGAAGTTCCTTCTGCTGGATGTCAGGAAGACCACGAGAGGGCCGCGCATAATTGTCTCCCGGACTCATCCGGGATTGCTGAAACGCCTCATGGAACTCGAAATCCCCGAGATCGCGGAGGGCACTGTCGAGATAAAATCGATAGTGAGGGAAGCCGGCGCCCGGGCGAAGGTCGCGGTGCGATCCCTTGACGTGAACGTCGACCCGGTGGGGGCCTGTGTAGGCGCCGCCGGGACCAGGATAAAATCGATAAGCGACGAGCTGGGCGGAGAGAGAATCGACGTTATAATATGGAGCGACGATCCGATGCAGTTCGCTCGCAACGCGCTCTCTCCGGCCAAAGCGGCCAAGATAGAGCCGGTGCTGGAGCAGGAACATTCGCTGAGGGTCTTTGTCCGTCAGGATCAGCTGTCGCTGGCGATCGGGAAGGCGGGACAGAACGTGCGGCTGGCTGCCCGTCTGACCGGCTGGAAGATCGACATCAAAGTGATCGAGCCGGAGAGACTGCCGACTTTGCAGGATTTGTTCAACGATATCAAAAAGACTACGGGAGAATCGCTGTGGGAGGATCTGCCAAAAGACTGAGCGTTCCGCGCGTAAGAAAGTGCGCGGCCTGCGGGACGGAACGCCCCAGAACCGAACTCATCAGAGTGGTCAGGCTGCCCGGCGGCGGGATCGAGATAAATACATCCGGACCCATGCCTGGGCGCGGGGCTTATCTGTGCGCGAGGGCGGAGTGCATTCGTCTTGCGGCGAAAAAGAACTCTCTGTCCCGTGTCCTGAAACGCCCCGTCCCGCAGGAGATATACGCCATGATAGGAAAGATGTGCGATCGAGGTGAGAACGATCAGCACGGCTGACGGTACGGCCAGGGCCCTGTCTCTTTTAGGGCTGGCCAGGGCTTCGGGAGAACTTATCGTGGGGCAGGATAACGTGTTTCGGGCGCGCGGGGCCGGCAGGAAGCTCCTTGTCATAGTCTCGCGCGACTGCTCGGAAAATGTGCTGCGCAGAATAGGCGAAGACGCAAGGCTTGCGGCGGATGTCTCCCGGGAGTCGCTGGGCGGCGCTCTGGGACTGAATAATGTTCAAATAGCGGCCCTTCCCGAAGGAAGCGGCTTTGCGAAAAAACTTAAAGAATTGCTGAGACAGGGGGGGACGTTGAACCAATGAATAAAATCAGAGTTTATGAGCTCGCTAAACTTCTCGGACGCACCAATCCGGAGCTGCTCAACGTATTGAAGGAACTGAAAATCGAAGTTAAATCGCACATGAGTTCAATCGACATGGAGGCCGCCCAGCTGGTGGAGGACCGCATCAAAGCGTCCTCTGGGACGAAGCCCGGCGCTCCTGCCGAGAATACAGGCTCCACAGAAGGAGAAGCATCCAAAGCAATGAGAACTATCTTCATTGACAGCAGCGCGACAGTGGGGGACATCGCCAGGAAACTGGACAGATCCCCGGCCGAGGTCGTAAAGATACTTATAGACGAAGGGTTTATGATACCCGCCAACTCGCTGCCCACCGACGACGTGCTCACCGTGATAAGCCTCGCTTTCAACTGCGAGATAAAAAAAGGAGACGGACCGGACGAAACTGCTCCTGTGAAGCCGGAAGTTCCGGCGCCTTTGAAGGCCGATAAAACCGCGCCTCGCCGCGAGCCGTCCGCCGAAGCCGGGCGCGTGCAGAAATCCCGCAGGGCCAGGACAGACGCTCCCGATGCCAAGCCCAGGCCGCCGATAGTGACGGTTATGGGACACGTCGACCACGGCAAGACCACGCTTCTCGACTTTATACGCAAGACCCGCGTGACCGAGGGCGAGGCCGGCGGCATAACGCAGCATATCGGCGCTTACAAGGTCAATTACAACGGAAACGAGATAGTGTTCCTGGATACGCCGGGGCACGAGGCTTTTACCGCAATGAGAGCGCGGGGGGCAAGCGTGACGGACATAGCCATCCTCGTAGTCGCGGCTGAGGACGGGGTCAAACCGCAGACTCTGGAGGCGATGAATCACGCGAAAGCAGCCGGAGTGCCGATTATCGCGGCGATAAACAAGGTGGATAAACCGGACGCCAAACCGGAGAGGGTCCGCCAGCAGCTCTCTGATTACGGACTCGTTCCCGAGGAGTGGGGCGGGGACACCGTTATGGTCGAGCTCTCTGCAAAAACCGGACAGGGCATCGATTCGCTTCTGGATATGGTCCTTTTGGTGGCGGAGATGGCCGAACTCAGAGCATCCGACACCGTCCCCGCCGAGGGGGTCGTCGTCGAGGCCAATCTGGACAAGGGGAAAGGTCCTGTAGCGACAGTGATAGTACTGCAGGGCACACTCAGAAAGGGCAGTATCATAGCGACCGATACCGCTTGGGGCAAGATACGGGCTATGCTGGACGACAAAGGGCGAGCCGTGGATTCGGCCGGCCCGAGTACCCCTGTGGAGGTCCTCGGGCTCGAATCGGTCCCGATGCCCGGAGAACAGTTCAAACTTCTCGCCTCCGAACGGGAGGCCCGCAGCCTGGCGTCACAGGCTATGCGCAGGGACGCTGTATCCGGGCAGGGGAGGCAGCCCCTGACGCTGGAGGAACTTTACGACCAGATGCAGGCGAGCGGCACTCCTCAGCTCAATATCGTCCTGAAGTGCGACGTACAGGGGTCCCTGGAGGCTTTTCGATCGACAATCATGAAGATGAGCACGGACGAAGTGAGGATCAACATCATTCACGAGGGGGTCGGCAGGATTTCTGGTTCTGACGTCGCCCTGGCGTCCGTGTCAGGCGCGGTAATAATAGGTTTCAACGTGAGGCCAGACTCCAACGCCAAAAAACAGAGCGAGACGGAAAATGTCCAGATACGCCTTTACAGGGTGATATACGACATGCAGGAGGACATAAAGGCGGCTTTAGAGGGGATGCTCGCCCCAATCCTGCGCGAGAACATAGTGGGACAGGCTGAGATACGGGCTGTGTTCAAGGTCCCGAAGGCGGGCAGGATAGCCGGCTGTTTCGTGCAGGAGGGGACCATAAAGCGCAGCACGAAGGTCCGCGTCGTCCGGGATGGGATAGTGATATGGGACGGTTCTCTTTCAGGGCTGCGCCATTTCAAGGAGGACGTGAGAGAGATAGCCGCGGGCAACGAGTGCGGTTTCAGCTTCTCTGGGTTCCAGGACTTCCGTGAGGGCGACATAGTGGAGGCTTATGAGATACTCTCGGAGAAAAAGACTCTCGATATATGAGGGCATGGCTCGGAGTAGTGATGATCTCCATAGAAATACCCTGTTCGGGAAGCCTCAAGGACCGGCGGCAGGTCGTTCGTTCCCTGACGGACAGGATAAGGAGGCACTTCAATGCCTCTGTATCCGATCTGGGGCCCGATTCGCGGAACCGGGCGGACCTCGCGGCGGCGTACGTCGGTTCATCGCACCAGGAGACGGAAACCAGGATGGGGCAGTTTCGTTCATTTCTGGACAGCGCCGAGGAAACGGGAGAATTTGTAATATTGGATATAGAGCACGAGGTTTTTGGATATGGCGACGTTTAGGATAGAGAGGCTCAACAGAGAATTTTTGAGGCTCCTTGCGGGGTTTATAGCAAACGGTCTGAAGGACGAAACGCTGAAGGACGTTATATTGACTCATGTCGAATGCTCACGGGATCTCAGTCACGCAAAGGTCTACTATACTACCTTGAGCGGGGATTCGGAGCCGCGCGTCCAGTCGGCTCTCTTTGGAGCTTCCGGCAAAATGAGAGGGTATCTCGGAAAAGAGATGCACATCAGGCAGATACCTGAGCTGCGCTTCATATTCGACGATTCGGAGCGAAAAGCCAGGGACATCGATGCCCTGATCGACAGGGTTATAAAAGAAGATGGCGCGGGAAGAACGTAACGGCTTGCGGGAAGCTGTCCTGGAGCTCCTCCGGGAAAAAGATAAATGGCTTGTCATATCCCACGAGAAACCGGACGGAGACACGCTGGGGTGCGGGGCCGCTCTCACCCGTCTAGGCGGGCGTATTTCCAAGGATGTTCTGTTTGCCTGCATGGATCCGTGTCCTGACAAATATTCATTTCTCCTGGACGGTTTGAATTTAGCGGTGCTGGATCGTATGCCGGAAAATTTCGGGCATGACGGAGTGATAATCTGCGTGGACACGAGCACTATGGCCCGTTCCCTCCCGGGGCTCGCCGGACTGCGGGGAACGTGCCCGATAATAAACATAGACCACCATACGGATAACGAGCGTTACGGAGACCTGAATTGGATAGAGCCGGAAGCGTCCGCCACGGGGGAAATGGTCACCGAGCTCCTGTCGTCTTCCCCCTGGGGGCTGACGGGCGGCGAGGCTTCCGCCTTGTATGTGGCTATGATTTCGGATAACGGAAGTTTCAGTTTCGCCTCCACCACGCTCCGCAGCCACAGATGCGCCATGAAACTGCTCGAAGCTGGGGTTTCGCCGAACCTCGCGGCGGAAGAACTGGAGTCGAATCTGTCCCCCGGCGTGCTGAGTCTGTGGGGCCGGGCTATGACGAGGACAGTAATTTTCGCGGATTCGCGCTGCGCGGTATACTGGCTTTCGAAGGAAGATTTTCTGGAGACCGGGACATCGCGGGGCGCGACGGAGAATCTGGTGAATTTCCTGATGAGGATAAAAGGGGTGAAGCTGGCGGCGCTCTGCAGCGAATTTCCTCCGAAAGACGGAGAGGCGGACGCCGGAGTGAGGGTGTCCATAAGATCGCGGCCTCCCTTCAAAGCGAGGGAGGTCGCCGCTGAATTCGGCGGAGGCGGGCATGATCTCGCTTCCGGATGTACCATAGCGGCCTCGGTCGAGGAAACGCTCTCTTTGATTCGCGATGAAATGGAACGTCATGTTTCAGGGTATTCTGGCGATAGATAAGCCCATCGGACTCCGCAGCTCCTATTGTGTTGAACAGCTCAGAAAAATCATCGGAAAGGGCGTCAAGCTGGGACACGGGGGAACGCTGGATTCGACGGCAAGCGGCGTTCTGGTCATGCTTTTTGGAGGCGCGACCCGTCTGTCCGACCTGGTCATACGGATGCCCAAAACCTACAGGGCAGTCCTGCGGCTCGGGGTGGAGACCTCTACATGGGACTATTCCGGGGATGTGACTAAAACCTCCGATTACAAAGGCGTGACTGCCTCCGACATAGACGGCCGCATACCCTCTTTCCTGGGATGGAGGATGCAGCTGCCGCCCGAGGTATCCGCAGTTCATGTAAAGGGCCGCCGCGCGCATGAAATCTTCCGCTTCGGCCAAAACCCGGAAATCAGGCCCCGTCCCGTATTCGTGGAATATATTACCCGCACCGCGGACATATCGGACGGAAAAGTCGAACTCCTCATACGCTGCGGAAAGGGCGCCTATGTGAGAGCGATAGCAAGGGATTTCGGCAGAATTCTCGGATGCGGCGCTCATATAGCTTCACTGCGGCGGGAGGCGGTCGGACATTTCACCCTCAAAGACGCGTTTTCGTGGCCTGAAGATATATCCGCGGCTTCCTGCGCGCTCGAGTCCATGATCCGGCCGGCAGGAGACATAGGGCGTTTCATACCCGTGTATACCGTCTCCGGGGACTTGGCTTCGCACCTGTCAAACGGGCGGAACGCGCCCTTGGATCCTATTTCCAGGATATCCTGCGGACACATGTGCCCTCCCGGAATCGCGGCGGTCAGTACCGATTCCATCCTGTCGGTCGGGCGGATAAACGAAACCGCGGAAGGCCTTTTCATCAGGCCGGAGATCAATATAAAACTGGAACAAAGCGGGGAGTCTCCGGCATGATAGCGGCAATAGGCGCGTTCGACGGTTTTCACATAGGGCATCAGGCCCTGCTCGGGCGAGCGAGGGTCAGGGCCGAAACCCTCGGCGGTTCCTGGGGGACGGTGACTTTCTCCAAACATCCTGATTCCCTTTTTTACGGCCCTAAGTTCAAATATCTATTCACGGCTAAAGAACAGCGCTGCCTTGAAAAATATTTTTCCGTGCCCGTCTCGTGCAGGATAGATTTTACAAGGCGCGTCGCAGATATGGCCCCCGGGGAATTTCTGGACTTCATATCGGAAAAATTCGGCGTGACGGGAATAGCGGTGGGAGAGGATTTCCGTTTCGGGAAAAACAGGGCGGGAGACTGCGGCGTTCTCCGCAGCGAGTGCCGCAGGCGCGGCTGGGACTGCAGCATATTGGACGCGATGCGTTTATGCGGCGGAGCCCCTCTGTCCAGCACAGCGGTCCGGGAAGCCGTCTCTGCCGGGGATATGACGCGCGTCCGTTCGATGCTAGGGTATCCCTTTTTCTGCGTGAGCAGAGTGATCCACGGAAATGAAAGAGGACGCGGACTGGGGCGCCCCACGGCAAATCTGGAAGTGAGCGAAGAAAAGGCGGCGCTGCGCCACGGCGTCTACGCGACGCTGGTGCGAGCGTGCGGAAAGTGGTACGCCGGAGCGGCCAATGCCGGAATAAACCCCACGTTCTCCGACGTCTCTGGCACGCGTTTTGAGATAAACCTCATCGGATTCGAAGGGGACCTTTACGGCAGGGATATAGCCGCTTTCATCATAGAGCGCGTCAGAGACGAACGAAAGTTCGGCGGTGCCGCGGATCTGCGGCGGCAGATCGATATGGACGCCGCGATCGTCAAACAGGCCGGGGAGAAAGAACTGGCGTCACGCGGCGGTTTTTGGGAAAAGTGGGCGGCGGTTCTGCAGATGTAACACCAAATTTTTCAACGGATTTCATATTTTGCGGATATCACCATATTTACGCATCTCATACAGGTAGTATTACCTCTTTGCCTTTCTTTCTTTTTTTCTAAATATTTTTTGTTACAAATTGTTTGCAATTTTCCGCAATTTTTTCAAGTGAAAATATCACATGGCAAATTTACCTCTCGTAAACAGCAGAAGAAAGAGACATAAAACGCGGTCTCTTGAAAGTTTATTTGTATACATACAGTGATATATGCAATTGAAGCCTTTTTTCAGGGATAAATAATTAACCTATGCCCCTTGCCAAGCGCCATAGGTCATGGTAAAGTGTCAGAAAATGGATTTAAGTGGTTTAAAAATGCAGTATGTGGTAGGTGATGGACGCGATGGGACTC
>JAISWP010000189.1 GCA_031271065.1 Synergistaceae bacterium | reverse complement strand
CCCGTTCGCGGAGATATCTCAGGTAGAGCTGAGGTATCAGGCAGCCGGGAACATCCTCCCCGCTCCGGACGACTCCCAGCACGCTGCGCTCGACGCTTCCCAGCGAGCACGACTCCAGGTATCCTCTGTAAAACCTGCGCGAGAGATGGAGCAGATCTATGTGGGGGTACGACTGCCAGTGCACATTCATGCGCGACAGCACGTGCCTGGTCATGAGCATTGGCACGTCGAAGTTTTTGCCGTTGTATGTGGCTATGGTGGAGCCCGCAGGGATGTCCGCGTCTATCGCGTCCAGCCACTGCGGCTCGTATGCAGGGCTTTTCAGAAAATACTGCGTGACTTTGAAGCGTCCCCCAAATACACGGCCCAGTCCGCATAAAAACGCGTAGGTCCCGGCGCCTCCCGAAAGCCCCGTGGTCTCCAGGTCGAGGAATACGACGTCCCCTGAAGCCCCCAGATGCCCCATGACTTCCATCTCGTCCGGATTCCCGAGCGATCCGCGTCCGTACTTACAGCCTATTTTGTAGAACCTCTCCATTTTGTAGACGCCTCTGCGCAGCCACTCGCCGGCGGGGAGGCCCCTCACGTCGTCCGGCGCGCCTCCGGGGTTCTCCGAATTTCCGCGGCGGGGCGGACTCCTGTCGTCCTCGAAAAACCTGTCGAATTTTCCCATTTCTCTCGTTCTCCCGCAATATGTTCGCCGATGAGAAATCATTGTATCATCAAAGACCGGTCCCGGGGCGCGGAACTTAAAATAATGGCAGACGCTTTATGCTCCTAAATAAAATGTAGTATAGTATCTGTGTCTTGCAGAGCGGGGAGGGATATGTATGGACTCGGGGCTCGGTCTCAGTGCGTTCATCATAATCAAGGGTTACATAGACGCGAAGGACGGCAGGGGAAACAGCCTCTTCGGGACGGTGCTCGCCCTGGCGTCCCGGAGGGAGATAAAGTATCTGAGCGTCATGATGTCCAACGACAAGGTCCCCAAATCCCTGGAATGGCGCGATCTTCTCGTCATGCACAGGGACAGGGAAAAACAGGACGGGCGTGACCCGCTCATCGTCCATCACGAAGACGAGATATTCAGATACCTCCAGAAAAGCACAGTCCTGAACAACGTCGCGAAAAACCACAACACCAAACAGGCGGAGCAGGCGATAAGCAGATTCTGCCTGGAGAGCCTCCAGCTCAAAGCCGTGTCGCTGATGGAATATTTCGACGCTTCGGAGATCGATATAGCCCTCTTTGAAAAGGAGGGGGGATCTGTTTCCGCCGCCCCGGCCGGGAAAGAGGAGGAAGTCCCTGCCCAGAAGCCCGAAGAAGACGGCAGCGTTCCGCCGGAGGACGGCGCGCGCGGCAAAGATGAGATAGTGATCCGCTGCGAACCTATCCTGGACCCTGTCAGGGGCGTGGCGATGAACGAGCTCAATGTGGGCGAGAAGGTGCTGGCGAAACTCCCCGAGGATTCGGTATTTTTCAAGCTGCTGTCGAGAAATATCCCTGGGTTTGACGGTGTAGTCGCCGGCAGCGTAACTGGTATACTGCTGAATGAACTCGGGACGGCGACTATAAGCGTGACTCTGTCGGACGGCATCTCCGGCGTCATGAAACTCTCCGGAAAGGTCAGGATAAAAACGTCGCCCAAGGAGGCGGGCAGACCGGCTCCCCGCCGCAGGCGGGATATCCCGGAGGGACTGGTGTTCGGATCGGCGGCGGCTGTTTTGCTTCTGACGGCGATAGCGGTGGTCTGGTATATTTTGAATTGAAGAACGGACGATATGAAATCTGAGGACACATCTCGCAAGGTATCACTGATCAAATGCGTCATCGACGGCAAAGACGGCAGCTCTGAACCGATCTGCGGCTTGCTGCTGGGGGCGGTGGACGGCGGGTCGCTCTTGTTTCACGCGGAATTTTTCTCGAAAACGCCGATAGATACCGACGCGCCCCTGTCCGAGATGTACATGAAACTCACTTCTCCTCGGGACGCGGGCGACATGGCGGAATATGAAAATTCTCTCGCCGGATTTGTCACCTCCACGCGCCTCCTGCAGAGCGAAAAGTGCCTCTCCGATCCAAAGGCGATAGAGCACAAGATAACGTATTTCTGTTCGTCCGTCCTGCGGATCAACGCCGTCTCGTTCCTCGAAATATACGAGATGAGCCTCGGCGAGCTGTATCTGGTCCTGCCGGCGCTCAAAAAAACGGACGAACCGGAGGGGGACGTCAGCGAGGAGCCAAAGACCGTTCCGGACGGTCAGGACGATTCCGCCGTCACTGATGTGGCGGCGGCCTGCGACCCGGTTCTGGACCCAGTGACCGGAGTGACGGCCCGGGATCTTGCCGGCGGAGATTTCATCAGCTGCAGGCTCAGGGAGGGGACGGCGATATACAACCTGATGAAAAGCGCGTCGCCGGGTTTTGACGGTGTCGTCACGGGTGAGGTGAAAGCGGTGACCGTCGGCGAGCTCGGTTCGGCGTCGGTGGCTTTGAAGCTGTCCGATGGAGTGACCGGAGTTTTGCGGATTCCGGGCTCCGTGCGGGTGAGAATGGCCCGCGGGCCAGCTGACGGCCCTGGCTCGCGCAAATCTCCCCCCGGCATGGAAATAGCGCTCGCCATAGCGGGAGTGGTGGCATTCCTGTGCGTCATGGGCATACTCGTCCGCATCCTCTCCTGAGCCCCCTTCGCCTCATATCCCGAGCAGCCATATCCACATCGGTATCGTGACGACGGCCAGCACCGTCGAGACGGCGACCACCTCGCACGCGTACTGTTCGTCCAGGTCCATCCCTCCGGCTATGATGAAGGTATTCACCGCGGTCGGCATAGAGGACAGTATGACGGCGGCGCGGAAGAATATTTCCGGAACCGGCCAGAGCAGCATGAAGCCCCAGACCGCGGCGGGATGCAGCACGAGTTTTATCATCGCGTCGTGCCAGACGCGCTTTAAGGCCGGGACGAGGTTCGGGAGTTCCAGGCTCATGCCGAGCGCTATCAGCGCCACTCCCGTGGCCATGTCCGCCAGCAGTTTTATCGACGACATCAATGTCCCTGGCATGGGAATTTTGAGGGCGGCCGCGGCTACGCCGAGCAGACTGGAGACCACGAGAGGGTTTTTGAGAGAACTGCTCACGGCGGCGCGCAGAGTTCCGCGGGAAATTCCTCCGGAGCGGACCGCCTCCCCCCATACGATGGAGATGAGGTTGTATCCGGGCATTATTACGGCGAGGTACACGGACGCCGCGTTCACCCCCGCGTCCCCCAGAGCCAGCGCGCAGGCCGGAAGCCCCAGGTACATGCTGTTGCACCGGTATGACGCCATTGCGGAGAGGGCCTGACGCCTCAAATTCCCTCTGTGGGTCAGGTATTTCGATATCAGCAGCGCGATCAGCGGAAGTCCCGCCATGACGGTGTAACCGGAAAGCATCACGTTTTTCTGCCCCGACATGTCACCGCCCGCAAGATATGTCGTTCTGAAAAGCAGGGCGGGCAGGGCAATCCAGTATAGGAGCCTGGTCAGACGGTCTCTGTCTTCTAACTTGAAAAACCCCGCGGCCCTGGCGGCCATGCCCAGGATTATCACGAATATCAGCGGGGCTATGATGAGCAATCCTTTCATATCCGGTCCTCCCCAAATCACATCGCTCCATGATAACATAACCGCATGGGATTTGCGGTGAATGAACGTTCCAGCGGAAGAAGGGCTGTCGTTTCACTAGGGGGGAGGAGGAAGCAGAATGTCAGGCGGGCCGGTGAAAAATCTCGGCGTGGATATACAGGAGAGTATGCCCTCTGTCAAAGTAGAGCTGTCGAGGGTCGGGATAACGGGTTTGAAACGGATACTGCGCCTGGGACGGGGAGAGTCCCGGAAGGGCGCCGACACGCTGTTTTTCGCGGAGATCGACATGTTCGCGCATCTTTCCTCGGAGCGTTCCGGGGTGCACATGTCGCGTTTCGTGGAGAATATCGAGAACGCGGCGTCGGGAATATCGGAGACGGCGCCGGACATAGAGACCCTGGCCGAACGCGTGGCTTTCGCCATAGCGCGCACCCAGGGCACCGCCAGATCAGAGGTGAGGATAAGGGCTCTGTTTCCCATGACCCGCAGCGCTCCGGTCTCCGGCTCGGAGGTAGAGGATCTCTACACGTTCATAGGGATAGCGGCGAGCGACGGCGAGCGTTCCAGAAGAGCCGTGGGGGTCGAGGTGAACGGGTTTACGGTCTGCCCGTGCGCCGGCGGGATGGTGGCCGAACACGCCAGAAACGCTCTCATTTCGGCGGGCTACACTGCGGACCAGGTGTCCGAGATAACGTCGATAGTCTCTCTGGCCTCCCACAACCAACGGGGCAGAGGCACGCTCATCATAGGCAGCGAGGCCCCCGTCCGGGCGGAAGATCTCGTCAGGCTCGTGGGAAACTCCATGAGTTCCGAGATATACGAACTCCTGAAGCGTCCCGACGAACTGGAGATCGTCAGGAAGGGCCACAGCAGGCCGCGTTTTGTGGAGGATGTGGTCAGAGAGATGATAAAGGGAGTGGCTGAGAGTATGACGGAGCTGCCGGACGATGTTTTCATAATGGCCCGGCAGGAAAATTTCGAAAGCATCCACACCCATAACGCCTACGCGGAGCGATGCGGCCTGCTGGGAGACATGAGACGGGAACTCGCGCCTGAACTCGGCGGCGCCGTACCCGCAGCCAGATTCCTGTCGCTTGACGCCTGGCTGGAGAGCGTGCTCTGAACGGGGTTTGGGGGACTATGAGCGAATACTCCCGCATTTGCTGGGTCATCACAGGCGCGGGGCATTTCCTGGCGGAGACCGTGGATTTTCTCTGCGGAGATCTCAGTTTCTCCGTGGACCTGTGCTTCACGAGGGCGGGATATGAGGTTTCAGCCCGTTACGGGCAGGCGGAGCGGATAATGGCGCGCGGCTTCGATAAAGTGTGCAGGGAGACAGGCTACAGTTCGCCGGGCCTGATATATTTCTCCGGCGGGCGGTACGACGCGCTGGTGATCGCCCCGGCGACATCCAATACCGTCTCTAAATGCGCTCTGGGCATCGCCGATTCTCTCGCCTCGAATTATTTCGCCCAGGCCGGAAAGAGCGGGACGCCCATATTCGTCCTGCCCACCGACAACGAAAGGGACATAACGTCCGTCACGCCGTCCGGCAGGGAAATAAGAGTCCATGCGAGGGATATCGATCTCGAAAGGAGGGAGTGTCTGTCGAAATTTCCCGGCGTAACCGTATTGGGGTCGCCGGAGGAGTTCGGGGTTTTTCTCTGACGCCCGGCTATACGCGCGCGGGGATCATACCGGAATCCGCGCCGGTTTTTGCTGCGCGCGCGGCGCGGTCCGCCTCGAAAAAAGCGCGTCACTTCCGCTCCCCGTCCGCGTACATGCCGCGGGCCGGACAGCGCAAAATCATCCGGGGTCCGGGACGTTTGTTCCGCCGGTCTTTTACGATAACATCCGGTATATATCATCCCGTCTGTCCCGTTCCAGCGGTATTTTTTCCGCGCATTTTTCGATTTCGGACAGGCGGAACCTGACTGACGTCACTCCCTCCCCCCGCGCCTCGGGGGTGATTGTTTTTCCCCACGGGGAGACCGCCATAGACTCCCCGCCGAAACGTCCATGCGCGTCGGCCAGGCTGCTCACGGCCACGTAGGACTGGTTTACGAACGCGCAGTTTTTGACGACGAAATCCAGCGAATAATCGAACTCCGCCGGCCACGCCGCGGAGACGAGAAATACCCGCGCCCCCGCCAGTGACAGCTGCCTGCAGTATTCCGGAAACATGAGGTCATAACCGGAAAGGGTGGCCGCCGTGACCTCCCCGATGCTGAATATCGCGCGCCAATCCGCGGGGCTACAAGCCCGCGGTCCTTCGCCGGCGAGATGCGGCCTGTCGCTTCTGAAAATTCTGCATCCCCTGTCGTCTATGACCCAGGAACGCAGAACTCTTTCAGTTCCATCGTTCCAGGGCATCCCCCCCGACACCGCGAAACAGCCCATGCCGGAACATATTTCCGACAGAGCGTCCAGGGCCGCGGCGGTTTCGGCTTCCTCCGCCCGCCCCGCCCAGCGTTCCGGCAGCAGCATGACGTCGGGAACCTCCGCGATGCTTTCGGCCATCGCTCTGAGGCGGAGAATATTTTGAGCGGCATCGTCCTGGGGCAGCCGCATCAGGGAGATCGAAAATTCGTCCAATTTCGAATTATGCCTGCGAATACGCGACGAGCATCTCGCGCAGCAGTTTGCAGGCGAGGGACGTGGAAGCGCCCGACGCGTCGCTGCCGGGAGAGAGTTCG
>JAISWP010000002.1 GCA_031271065.1 Synergistaceae bacterium | reverse complement strand
AGTATGAACCCCTTCTTGGAATTCAGATATCGGGACACCGCCTCCCTGCCTTCCGAGTCGAGATGGCTGGTCGGCTCGTCTATGAGCAGGAATCTCTCCTCCCCGCAGAACAGCGCCGCAAGGAGGACTTTCGTCGCCTCCCCTCCGCTCAGGTCCTCGAAGGGACGGCGCAGCGCGTCTTCCGGAAGCCCGATGAGGGACGCTTCCCTCTCCAGTTTCCAGGGCTCGACGTTCCCGTAAGCCGCCCTGGCCGCCTCCAGCGAGTCCATGCCGCTGCTCGCGGCCGGCCGCGGGAAGTATTCGAAATCGGTTTTTGCCGTGATGGTCCCGTAATATTCGTACCTGCCCATCAAAAGGTTCAGGAACGTCGTCTTGCCCCTGCCGTTCCTCCCCACAAGACCCAGCTTCCAGTCAGTGTCGAACTGAAAGGAGACGTTATCGAAAATTTTGCCGTGACCTCCGCCGTATGAAAATGTCAAACCGGATACCCTGATCAGCGCCATGATTTTATCCTGCCCTCCCGAACGAAGAAAAGCCGCGGAACCTCTCGCGGCTTTTGTCAGCAGAGCGGAAAAATCTCCAGCTGTGATTTTAACGATTTATCAGGTCATGATGAGACAAGCCGCGATTCCCTCCCCGCGCACGGCACAACAGCACACTGATGATGCCTGCGTGAGTTTCAAACATTCAGCGGGGAAGATCGCGCATTCTCTCAGCTCCAATCTTTTTAGAACTGTTCATACATCAGCAGCCTCAGGCGGTTTTCACCGCGGGCCGCGTTTTTTCCTGTACAGATGCAGTCATGCCGCCGCCGGCAGAGCCAAGACGATGCCCTCGGTGCGTGTCCTGTCATAAAAACAGCCGCAAAGACGGTCCATCCGGGCCTCCGCGAAAGCTGCCCTCTATATCATCCCTTCCGCCGTTTGACGATCGGGAACGTCAGGACTTTGCGTCAGTCCTCTTCTTCCTTGCGGTCGCGTTCGGCCGCCTCTATTATCTTCTTGGCTATCTCGCCGGGCACCTCCTCATAGTGGGAGAACTCCATAGTGAAGCTGCCGCGGCCGCTCGTCATGGAGCGGAGGATTATGGCGTAGCGGAAGGTCTCGGCCTGGGGGCACTGCGCCTTTACTATCTGCATCTTCCCGTCCGGGTCGATGCCCATTATGCGGCCGCGCCTGCCGTTGAAATCTCCCATGACGTCGCCCACATAATCCTCGGGCACTGTGACCGCCACGTTCATTATCGGTTCCATCAATATCGGGGAGGCCTCCACGAACGCCTTTTTGAAAGCCATCGAAGCCGCTATTTTGAAGGCCATTTCGGACGAATCCACGTCGTGATAGGAGCCGTCGAATATCGCGCAGTTGAAATCCACGGCCGGGTAGCCGGCGAGCACTCCCTTCGCCGCGGCCTCCCTCAGGCCCTTTTCCGCCGCCGGAATGAAGTTTTTGGGCACGACCCCTCCGACGACCTTGTCCTCGAAGGTGATGCCGGAACCCTTCTCCCTGGGGGAAAGCTCGAAATGCACGTCCCCGTACTGGCCTCTGCCTCCGGTCTGCTTCTTGTATTTGCCCTGGGCCTTTGCCGTCTTTTTTATCGTCTCCCTGTACGGCACGCGGGGCGTACAGATGTCGAGGTCGACCTTATATCGCTCCTTGATGCGGGAGAGCGCGATGTCCAGGTGCATGTCGCCCATGCCGGACAGCACAGAGTCGTTTGTCTCGGGGTGCTTGAAGAAGTCCAGCGTCTTATCCTCCTCGAGTATCTTGCGGATGGCGCTGCCCAGTTTGTCCTCATCGGCGCGGCTTTTCGGGGAAACCGCCACGCTGTATACCGGCTTCGGGAATTTGATCGGGCTGAATGTCAGGGTCTGCCCCTTGACGCTCAGGGTGTCGCCCACCACAGTGCTGTCGAGTTTAGGAATGGCCGCTATATCCCCGGCGACAACCTCTTTGGTCTCAGTGCTCTCCTTGCCGCGCAGGAGTCGGAAGGAACTTATGCGCTCCTCCTCGTTTCTGCTGACGTTGTAAATGTTCTGATCGCTGGTGAGACGCCCGGAGAATACGCGGACGAACGACAGCTTGCCGACGTAAGGATCTACCATGACCTTGAAGCAGAGAGCCGTGAAAGGAGCGTCCGGGTCCGGGGACACTTCCGCCTCGGCGTCTCCTTTCGACGCCTTGCGCGGCGCCATGTCCAGCGGAGAGGGAAAGAGATCCGCTATCGTGTCGAGCATCTGGAACACGCCTATGTTGGGGACGGAGGCGCCTGGGAGCACCGGGAAAAGCACCCTGGACGCGATGGCCCGGCGCATAGCTTTCAGAATATCCTCCGGGGGCAGTTCTTCTCCGTCCAGATACCTCATCATGAGGTCGTCGTCGGCCTCCACTATCTTTTCTATGAGGGTTTCCCTGGCGGAAGCCACCTCGTCCGCCATGTCCGCGGGCACGCCGCCCTCGGTGAAGTCCTTCGAACCGTCGCCCTTGTACGTGTATGCCCTGCCCGTCAAGACATTGACCACACCTTTGAATGAGGACTCTTTACCTATCGGAAGATAAAGCGGCAGAGCGTTTTTTGATATGCTGGCCTGAATATCGCCCAGCGCCTTGTCGAAATCGGCGTTTTCTTTATCGAGGCGGCTGATGAAAAACGCGGCGGCGCTGTCGAAGTCGGATGAAAATTCCCAAAGTTTCAGGGTCTGGACCTCCACGCCCGAGTTCCCGTTGACGACGAATACCGACGCGTCCGTCACCCTCATCGAACTTCGCTGTTCGCCCGCGAAATCCGCGAAACCGGGCGTGTCCAGGGCGTGTATCGTGCGCCCCTTGTACTCGAACGAACAGAGGGAACTGTTTATCGATATGGATCGTTTCTGTTCCTCCGAGTCGAAGTCGGAAACGGTGTTTTTGTCCTCCACCCGTCCCATCCTGGTTATGACGCCGCTGTCGAACAGCATCGCCTCCACGAGCGACGTCTTTCCGGCGCCGCCGTGGGACGCAATCGCAATGGAACGAATATCCTCCGGTTTACGATTCGCCATATATCACAACACTCCTCTCAAAGATGCGGTATGCTGATTTTCGGTCTTCTGAAAAGCGTAACGCACCGCGGAACAATCGGGCGCGCGAGTTATATATTAACAGTATTGCCGGTTACGTCAATCTTGGCTGTCGAAAATCCTCAGCGGGCGGCAAAAACCGCATTTTACTTCGCTGCGCGTTCTTTAGTCAGGTTCCTCCAATAGCCCGCCGGCGGCTGCTCCATCATCGGGGCGTACAGCATACTGAACCCACGATGTTTGC
>JAISWP010000217.1 GCA_031271065.1 Synergistaceae bacterium | reverse complement strand
TCTATAACTTCACCGGGCCCCAGGCGTTCGGAGTCGCCGATACGGGAGACTCCATGTACGCCATCCAGAAAAATGTCTTTGAGGACGGCAAGATCACACTGAAACAGCTCAAGGAAGCTCTCGACGCCAACTTCGGATACCCCATCGGGGCCACTCTGCAGGGCGGCGTGATCGAAGGAGGCGTCATACCGTCGGCCGGCGCCGCCGCGGGCTGCGGAACTTCCTCGGGCAGCCCGGAAATAGAGAGCAGGGTGTACGAGATAGTGCGCAAGGTGCTCGAAGAAGCGTCCTCCATCGACATAACGAACATCCGGAACCGTGTGACGGAGAGCGGGGCGGTGACGGCGGCGTCCGGCGGCTGCGACGACATTCGCAGGCTCTTGGAGAACACCCCATGTTTCGGCAATGACATCGACGAGGTCGATATGGTCGCCAGGAAGTGCGCCCAGATATACTGCTTTGAAGTCGAGAAATACCGCAATCCTCGCGGCGGACAGTTCCAAGCAGGCGTTTACCCGGTTTCCGCGAACGTGCTTTTCGGGAAAGACGTTCTGGCTCTGCCGGACGGGCGTCTCGCAAAAGCTCCGCTTGCGGACGGCGTCTCGCCGAGAGCCGGCAAGGACAATCACGGTCCGACGGCCGCCTCCAATTCGGTTGCCAAGCTTGACCACTTCATCGCGTCCAACGGCACCCTCTACAACCAGAAGTTCCTCCCCTCAGCGCTAGCCGGAGATAACGGGCTCCAGGTATTCGCGTCCCTTGTCCGCAGCTACTTCGACAAAAAGGGCATGCATGTTCAGTTCAACGTCATCGACAGGGAGACTCTGCTCGAAGCCCAGAAGGATCCGGATCACCACAAGGATCTCGTGGTTCGCGTAGCGGGTTACAGCGCCCAGTTCGTGGTGCTCGCGAAGGAAGTGCAGGATGACATCATCGCCCGCACGGAACACATATTTTAAACGAAAACTGACATAGAAACGGGGGGAAGACAATGGATCAGCAGCTCCTGGATAAGATCATCAAGCAGGTCACAGACGAGCTTTCCGCGGGCAAAACGCCTGAACGGAAGGCCGTGACGGCGTCCGCGGCGGCGGGGCTCACGGAGTTCGTCGGCACCGCGATCGGCGACACGATAGGGCTCGTCATAGCCAACGTGGACCCGCTGCTCACCGAAGTCATGAAACTGGGAAAGTACAAATCCATCGGGATCATAGGCGACAGAGTGGGCGCGGGTCCGCAGATAATGGCGGTGGATGACGCGGTCAAAGCCACCAATACCGAGATCATCTCTGTGGAACTGCCCCGGGACACCAAGGGCGGAGCGGGGCACGGCAGCCTGATATACGTCGGAGCGGAGGATGTATCCGACGCGAAGCGCGCCGTCGAGATCGCCCTGGCGAGCGTGCCTAAGTATTTCGGGGACGTGTACGCAAACGATGCCGGGCACCTGGAATTTCAGTACACGGCCCGCGCCAGTTACTGCCTTGAAAAGGTTTTCAAAACGCCTCTCGGCAGGGCGTTCGGCATGACATGCGCGGGGCCGGCCGCGATAGGCACGGTGCTGGCCGATGTGGCGGCCAAGGCGGCGAACATAGATGTCGTCGGTTACAGTTCGCCCGGCAATGGCGGAACCAGCTATTCGAACGAAGTCATCCTGACCTTCAGCGGCGACTCGGGAGCGGTTCGCCAAGCTGTCAGAGCCGCAATAGACGTAGGATTGAAACTTCTCGGTTCTCTGGGGGACACTCCGAAATCGACCACTACGCCGTACATTTAGAAGAATAAAGAAGGGGGTAACTGAATATGACTTCAGACGCGCTTGGAATGATAGAGACAAAGGGTCTCGTGGGAGCGATCGAGGCCGCGGACGCGATGGTCAAGGCGGCTAACGTGACTCTGATCGGGTACGAAAAGATAGGTTCCGGTCTTGTGACCGTCATGGTCCGCGGTGACGTAGGCGCGGTGAAAGCCGCCACAGACGCCGGAGCGTCCTCGGCGAGGAACGTGGGAGAAGTGATATCCGTACACGTCATCCCGCGCCCGCACACGGACACGGAGAAACTGCTCCCCAAATTTGCGGGATAAAAAACTGAAGATAAACTGATTGTCCGCCGTATTTCCGCGCGCAGGCGCGGAAATACGGCGGCATGGGAGAGATCATGAAGAGAGTCCTGATGATAGCCGGAGATTTTTCCGAGGATACCATGAAGAAATTTCATATCCGCCCTGGGAATACGAATAACCGAATAATTATGCAGATTAGGGGCTGAGCAGCGTGGACCATATCGATTACTCCAGCAGCGGAGTTATCTTCGACATACAGCGTTTTTCGATACATGACGGCCCGGGTATCAGAACCATCGTCTTTATGAAGGGCTGCCCTCTGTCGTGCCTCTGGTGCAGCAATCCGGAGTCACAGCAGCTGAAACCGACGATCATGTTCAGGGCCGATTACTGCATTCACTGCGGCAGATGCCTCACGTCCTGCCCCAGCGGCGCGCTGTCGGTGAATAACGAAAAGCTGGTTGACAGGGCGAAGTGTGCCGGATGCGGCGAGTGCGCGAATGTGTGTCCGACCGGCGCCCTCGTTTTGAAGGGAAAGACCGTGACAGCCGCTCAGACGGTAAAGGAGCTCAAGAAGGACGCCATAACGTTCAGGCGTTCAAGGGGAGGCATCACGTTTTCCGGCGGAGAGCCTCTCGTCCAGCACGGTTTTCTGCTGGAAACGCTCAAAGCCTGCAAAGAGCAGGGCTGGCACACGGCTATGGAGACGACCGGGTACGCCC
>JAISWP010000066.1 GCA_031271065.1 Synergistaceae bacterium | reverse complement strand
CGGTTCGGGGATGAGGCGTGGGAGACGCTGGTGAACTACTTCAACATCGCGGTCAAAGACGACAGGCGGGCGGCGGCGGATGTGCTGGACAAGGCGGCGGGGTTCATGGCGCGGAACATGAGCGTGACGTACCTCGCCTATAACCTCGGCACGGCCTTGAAGCAGGTCACGAGCGTACCGAGGTTCCTCTTGACCGCGGGGCCCGTGCATTTGAGCCTGGCGATAGGAGAGTTCGTGATGAATCCGCGCCAGTTTCTGCGCGAGGTCTACGCGCTCGACCCGCAAATGAAGGACCGGGCCGGAAGCCCGATCCTCCGCGCGATTAAAGAGGACCCGAACTGGGGGAAGCACTTGCATCAGAAGATAATACAACTCGGCTTCGAGCCCATCGCCATCGCGGACCGGATCGTCGCGGCCATAGGGTGGAGGGCGACATACAACGCGAACCTGAAAAACCTGGGCAAGGAGGGCGCGATACGGGAGGCGCAAAGGGCGGTCGCGCTGACGCAGCAGGCGGCTCACGCCAAAGACATGCCGAGGATTTGGAGGCAGCACGGGCTCGCGCGGCTGGCGATGATATTCACCTCGGACGCGGCCTCGACGTTCGGGATGACCGCGTATGACTTCGTTCGGAATATCAAGAACGCGCTGGACGGGAACGCGGACGGCGACGAGCGGGCGCAGGCGGCCTTGAAGGCGTTCTCCACCCTCGTCGGGCTGACCCTCTCCGCCATGCTGATGAAGGGCGCGACGGACGGGCCGGGAGACGATGAGGAACTCTACGGAGAAGAGCAGGGGTTGTCGGAGTGGACAGCGTCGGCGTTCACGGAGCAGGCCATAACGTCGATCCCGCTGGTCGGGAAGGAAGCGATGCTGCTCTACGAAAGCTGGGCGGGACGGTACACCGGGACGCATTACAGCGCCATGGTCGCGCCGATCGAAAAAGCGCTGAGGGCCGCGAAGATACTCGGCAAAGAAGACCGCGAGGAAGGCGACGGGTGGAAGGCGTCGTTGTACGCGCTGGAGGCGCTATCGCTCGGAGGGGTCATGCCGCTGCCCGTGACGGAGTTAAAGAGAACGGGCCGCGCCATCAACGTGTTGATGAACGAAGAGGACAAGTGGGAGGCAGCGCGGACGATGCTGGGGATGTATTGGTAGATCGCTTTATGAATGGAATGATGCGCCGCGCAAAACCGTCTATCGGGTTTTTTGGTCTGCTGTAAAGCGTTGGTAACGCTTGTAATTTTGGTTTTAGTTCGGTTACTTAATTTTAGATGAGAGAGAATGACGCGAAATATTGAGGCCGCTAGGTTTAGGCTAAATACAGTGATACACGGACTCGAACCAGTGGAGAGTTTTTGGAACCGTATATTTCACAGTATATTTCAAGATCGAATTTTTATTGCAAAAAAGTTAGTATAACTGGTGTTTGAGGGTTAAGTCGAACCACCCCGCCTCCACCAATGACTGACCCGTCTGAGTCTTTCTTGGAAGAAGAAATTTTCGGACGGGGGTTTATATGTTTCGGTTCGCCTCCACCATTGACTGACCCGTTCGAGCTTTCTCCGGGGAGGGAGAGTCCTTTAGATTTCATAAAGGCTTTGCGTCCAATCAGGGCGTTCTCCTCCGAAGTGAGCTTGAAGGTGGAGATTTCTGAATGTGTGCCGTCTGTCCAGTGAATGAGCATTTTTTCCGGCTCTTCACCGGCAGGCGGCCATATTTGTATACGGTCAATGCAGGCGTGCAGGATTGTCCGCAAAGCGAGGGTATCGTTTTCCTCGAATGCGCGCTGTCGTCCCTCCATCGCAAATTTGATCTCGTCCAAGCTAGGAACAAGATCGTCCTCGCCATTTCTCAATGTCTGGATAACGCCTGTCAAAAATTTCTTTTCCTCATCCAGCTTTTGGATTTCCGTTTTGACCAGATGTGCTGGCATTCCATCAGCGACGGAGCGTACCAGAGTATCGATACGCTGTTGGCAACGGTCCAAATCCTCGGACGCGCTTTTTATGCGCGACATTCGCTCAGATGCGACACCCTTCTGTTCCTCCAGTAACGCCTTTTGGATGTCTTTAGCCGAGATTCCCGCAAATAATCTTTCCCAGACCGTTTTCAAGACGGCGCGTTCCGGCCCGAAGGTCCCCATCTGCCACTTGTGGGCATCCGTTTTTGACTTCGTGCTACAGCGATAGACCGGAGTCCGATTTTGCCCTTTTGACTCTGCGACGACAGCGCGGTCACATTCCCCGCATCTCAGCAGACCGGAAAGTAGATAAACGTGCCGTTCTTCGTTGTCGCTATTGAATACTCGATGCCGTGTCTTCATCAGCTTTTGCACATCCTCCCACTCCCCGCGTTCCACGAGGGCCGGGCAGCCGTCCTCTATCCATACGGGGTCGCTGTTTTTCTCCTTCACGCCTGTCGTGATCCGGTTGTAGTTATACCGCCCGTATGCGTAGATTCCGGCATACTTGGGATTCGAGAGTATCCCGTTCAAACTCTGCGGCGTGAACGCGCGGTCGTTACGAGTCACCGCCCCGCGACGGGCAAGCTCGGCGGCGATTTGCGTGTAAGTCCTCCCTTCCCGGATAGCTCGAAAAATATAGACCACATTCTCCGCCTCTTCGGGATCAGGAACGAGGGTTCGGCGGCTGTTGAAGTTCGAGGGGTCGGAGAGCACGACTTTGTAACCATACGGCGGGCGACCGCCAAGGTGACTCTGGTGTGACCGAGCGTGCTGGAGCAAGTTTCGCGTGGTGTGTTCGCTATTGTCGTGGCTGCTCTTTTCATCGAACAGATACTGAATGCGGCGCATGAACAGCCCGTCGGCGGAGGGCTTGCCGCCGTCCACCGGAAGCGGTTGCATGACGGAGATCAGGTTGATGTGGAGGGTCCGAAG